>NZ_JBEZVK010000001.1:0-235306 GCF_040636955.1 Streptomyces sp. NPDC032472 | reverse complement strand
GGCGCCCCCCCCCCCCCCCCTCACCCCCCCCCCCGCCCCCCGCCTCCCCCCCGGCCCCCCCGGGGGGCCCGCCCCCGCCCCCCCCCGGGGGGCGGCCCCGCCCTCCGGCAGCGTCGCCCCGCCCCCGGCCGGGTCGGCAACCACCGTCGACGGGGTGGGCCCGGCGTCCGACGGGTCCCCGCCGACAGCGCCGACCGCGGCGGAAACGACAGCCGGGGCGGTCGGCCACGCTGCCGGGGCGGCCGCGCGGTCCCCGACCGGGGTCGGGCCCGGGATCGGCCCCCCGGCAGGGGCCGGACCGTCGGTGGGGCCGAGGGCGGCGCCCGCCCGCGGCGGCGCGCCGCCGGACGCGGCCTCGCCGGGCAAGGTCTGGCCGGGCAGGGTGGGGTGCGGCCGGGTGGTCGAGGCCGGACCGGCGCCGGGTGGGGCCTGGCCGGGGAGCGGGGACGGGGTGATCAGGAGGGTGGCTCGGCCGGTGTCCGTGGTGCGCAGGTGGCGCAGGGCCTCGGCGGCGGCCGGCGGGGAGGTCACGGCCAGGGCGTCGGCGGCGGTGCCGAGGGCGGCCGCCACGGCGGCCTCGTGGCCCGGGGCCACCGTGAGCCGTTCCGCGGCCGGGCCCAGCAGGCCGGCCAGCTTCTCCTTCGCCGCGAGCAGCGCTCCTGTGCCGTCCTTGCGCCGCAGGCCGAGCGCGAGCGCATCGCGCCGGGCCGCCACCGCGGCCCGCGAGCGCTCGGCGGCGGTGGCCGCGTCCCGCGCCGCCGCGAGGGCCGCCTCCGCCGCCGCCAGCTCGGCCCGCGCCGCCTCGTACTCCGCGTCCGCCGACGACGGCTCGTCGAGCCCGCCGACCTCCTCGGCCAGGGCCTCGTACTCGGCCTGGGCGGCCTCGGCGCGCAGCGCCGCCTCGTCCCGGGCGGCCACCAGCCGGTCGATCTCCGCCTGGGCGGCGCCCGCGCGGGACCGGGCCGCGCCGAGCCGCCCGGTCAGCCGGGCCAGGGCCTCGCGCCGGTCGGCGACGGCCCGCGCGGCGTCCCGCAGCCGCCGCTCCTCCTCGGCCAGGGACCGCTCCAGCTCGGCGCGGTGCTCGACGGTGTCCTCCAGCGCGCGGGAGGCGGCCTCCAGCGCGGCCGCGAGCTCCGCCTCCTGCTCGCGGATCCGCGCCGCCTCGCGCTCCATGTCCTCCGGGTCGCGGCCCCGCCGCTCCTCCTCCACCGGGGCCGAGGCCGACTTCACCCGCGCCTCGGCCAGCGACGCCGTACCGCGTACCCGTTCGGCCAGCTGCGACAGCTCGTACCAGGTCTGCTGCGCCCGCTGGAGACGGGGTGCCAGCTGCCGCACCGTTTCCTCAAGCTCCGCCTCGCGCCGCAGCGCCTCGGCGAGCTGGGCCTCGGCTGCCTCCTTGCGCCCCTTCAGCGCCGCCTCGTCGGCGCTCTCCGCCGCCAGCGCGCCCCGCAGCGCGACCAGGTCGTCGGCGAGCAGCCGCAGCCGCGCGTCGCGCAGGTCGGCCTGGATCACGGCGGCGCGCCGGGCCACCGCGGCCTGCCGCCCGAGCGGCTTGAGCTGCCGCCGCAGCTCGTCGTTGAGGTCTTGTACGCGCGCCAGATTGGCCTGCATCGCGTCGAGCTTCCGCAGCGCCTTCTCCTTGCGCTTGCGGTGCTTCAGTACGCCGGCGGCCTCCTCGATGAAGGCGCGGCGGCCCATCGGGTCGGCGTGCAGGACGGAGTCGAGCTGGCCCTGCCCGACGATGACATGCATCTCGCGGCCGATGCCGGAGTCGGACAGCAGCTCCTGGATGTCGAGCAGCCGGCAGGTGTCGCCGTTGATCTGGTACTCGCTGCTGCCGCCACGGAACATGATCCGGGTGATGGTGACCTCGGCGTACTCGATCGGCAGGGCGCCGTCGGAGTTGTCGATGGTCAGCGACACCTCGGCCCGGCCGAGCGGCGGGCGCCCGGTCGTCCCGGCGAAGATGACGTCCTCCATCTTCCCGCCGCGCAGCGACTTGGCCCCCTGCTCGCCCATGACCCAGGACAGCGCGTCGACCACGTTGGACTTGCCCGAGCCGTTCGGGCCCACGACACACGTGATGCCGGGCTCGAAGCGCAGGGTGGTGGCCGAGGCGAAGGATTTGAAGCCGCGCAGGGTCAGGGACTTGAGGTGCACGCCGCCGGACTCTACCTTTCGCGGTCGGTTTCACCCATGAAGGTGCAGGGCACAACTGACGTCAAGGGAATCAGCCCCTCACCTGGTGGAACGCGGCGGCGCAGGAAAGAGCAAGAAAGAAGGGACGCCGGGGCGTCCCTTGCAGATCGTGCGGGCTGAGATCGAACGACGAGTAGCGCGGATCAGCGGATCAGGTGAGCGCAGGCTCCGCCTGGGGTACGTCGATGTCGATGCGGTCCAGCAGCGTCTCTCCGTGCTGAGCGGCGGCCGCGTTCAGCGCGTCGTTCTCGGACTGAATCCGTACGAGCTCGGACTCGAGGTCCTGGACGCGCTGCTGAAGCCGTCGCATCTCGGCGAGGAGTCGCGGGTCGGAGCCGCCGACGTAACCGAGAAGCGCCTTTGCCATGATGGATGGTCCTCCACACTGAGTGACCGACCGAAGCGGTGTGGGTCGTGAGGGAATCGCACCCGCGGATGTCCGGCAGCGACTGTCAGTCACTGCGCTTAACTCTGCCAGCACTGCCAAACAGCTCGGGTGCGCGGGGCTTCCAGCGTCTCACCAAAAAGTTTGACGGTCAACACGATCACGCCCCGTATCGGCGGGCCGCTCGGCTCTGGCTCGGGACGTGGAGATCGTCCTCGCTTCCGAGCCTTCCACGGATGACCGCGCGCGGCAACGTGCAGCGGGCGAACGTGCAGTTCCGGTGCCGTGCACCCCCTCGGCAGGTGTGATCAGTACATGATCAGCCGATCGGTCAGCGGATCGCGAAGTCGTCGTAGCCACCGCGCGGTGTCCCCCAGATTTCTGTCACTCCGTCGACCCTCCCGGGCGTGTCGTCGGAGCGCAGCCAGTCGAGCAGCCGGTGGCAATTCTCACGTTGACCCTCGGCCACCACCT
This sequence comes from Streptomyces sp. NPDC032472, assembly GCF_040636955.1. NCBI lineage: Bacteria > Bacillati > Actinomycetota > Actinomycetes > Kitasatosporales > Streptomycetaceae > Streptomyces > Streptomyces sp. NPDC032472. Next base: position 232,248 of record NZ_JBEZVK010000001.1, on the reverse strand, counting down.
GTACTCGCCCGTCGTCGAGGTTGAGTGCGAAGCCGAGGAGCCCGCCGATCTCGAGGGCATTGGCCCTGGTGAACCAGCGGAAGCCCACGCGCTGTACACGGCCGCGCACCCAGGCGGTCAGGCGGACATCGTCATCCATGCGTGCACGCTAACCGGCGGGCCCGCTGGACGGCGCACCGCCCCCGGGGCCCCATGGCGTACAGTCGCGGACCAATGAACTCACCCATTTGGGTGGGTTAAGGATGATCTTGAGCTCGTCAGGAAGGTCCGCGCCGATGGGACGCCACCGACTCCAGGCCGCGCCGCGCCGCGGGGACAAGCGCCGCACCGCCGTGCGCACCGGCCTGGTGGGCGCCTGCGTGGCCGTGGTCCTCGGCACGGCGGCCGTCACCACCGGCATGGTGCCGGTCGGGAGCTCGTTCCCGTACGTCGGCGTCACCGCCGCCGACTCGGCGGCCAAGGCCGAGCCGCAGGCCGCGGCGAAGACCACCCCGCGCCCCGAGCCCGTCACCCAGAACCCGCCGGGCGGCCTGGCCAACCTGTCGGGCCGCGCCTCCGCGGGCCCCGCCACCGACCCCTCCCCTTCCCCCTCGGCCTCGCCCACCCCGACGGCCACGCCGAGCCCCTCGGCCTCCCCCACTCCGGCGGCCTCCGCCCCGGCGCCGGAGAAGCCGGAGGCCGCCGCCCCGAAGCCGGCCGCCCCGAAGCCGGCTGCTGCCAAGCCGGCTGCCCCGAAGCCGGCCGCCCCGAAGCCGGCCGCCCCCAAGCCCGCGGCGCCGACCGCCACCGGCGGCCACTCGGCCGAGGAGGCCGCCGTACTGGCCCTGGTCAACCAGGAGCGGGCCCAGGCCGGCTGCGGTCCGGTGCGCGCCAACCCGCCGCTCGCGGCGCTGGCCGCGGCCTTCAGCAAGGACATGGCCGTCCGCGGCTTCTTCGACCACACCGACCCCGACGGCAACACGCCGTGGGACCGGGCCACGAAGGCGGGCCTCGCCGGGCTCGGCGGCGAGAACATCGCCCGCGGCCAGGGCGATGCCGAGTCGGTCATGAAGGCCTGGATGAACAGCCCCGGCCACAAGGCGAACATCCTCAACTGCGAGTTCCGCACCCTGGGCGTCGGCATGTACGCCGCTGCCGGCGGCCCCTGGTGGACGCAGGACTTCGGCTTCTGATCCGACGGGCTTTCAAGCTTTCAATGCGAAAGCGCAACCTGTTGGAAAGCGCTGTCCGGCGTTAAGCTGGCCGCATGGAGACCACTCCGGAACCGGCCCCGTCGGACCTGCCGTTCGACGCCTTCGCGCGCGCCTGCCCCTCGCGGGCGACGCTGGAGCACGTCACCGGCCGCTGGGGCAGCCTCACGGTCGGGGCGCTGCGCGACGGCTCCTGCCGCTTCAACGAGCTGCGCCGCAAGGTGGAGGGCGTCAGCGAGAAGATGCTCTCGCAGACCCTGCACGCCCTGGAGCGGGACGGCATCGTCCACCGCGAGGCGCAGCCGACGAACCCCCCGCGCGTCGACTACGAGCTGACCCCGCTCGGCATCGAGGTCGCCGACCGGTTGCTCTCCCTCATCCACTTCCTGGAGGGCAGCATGCCGCAGGTGCTCTCCGCCCGGGAGTCCTACGACGCCGCGCGCGGCGGCCGCTGACAGCGCGGGCAGAAGTAGCTGGAGCGGTTCATCCACGGGCGGCGCCGCATCGGGGTGCCGCAGCGCCGGCAGGGCTCGTCCTCGCGCCCGTAGGCGTCGAGCGAGCGGTCGAAGTAGCCGGACTCGCCGTTGACGTTGACGTAGAGGCTGTCGAAGCTGGTGCCGCCGACCGCGAGGGCGGCGTTCATCACGTCCCTGACATGGCCGAGGAGTTCGGTGCTCTTGGGGCGGCCGATGCCGGCGGTGGGGCGCTCGTAGTGCAGCCGGGCCCGCCACAGCGCCTCGTCGGCGTAGATGTTGCCGACGCCGCTGATCAGGGACTGGTCCAGCAGCGCCCGCTTGACGGTGGTCCGCTTGGCGCGCAGCGCGAGGTGGTACACGGCCTCGTCGAAGAGGGGGTCCAGCGGGTCGCGCGCGATGTGCGCGATGACGTCGGGCAGCCCGTCCTCGCTGTCGGCGGCGGCCTCGTGGAGTGAGAGCCCGCCGAAGGTGCGCTGGTCGACGAAGCGGAGCTCGGTGCCGGCGCCGTCCTTGAACCGGACGCGGATGCGCAGGTGCTTCTCGTCGGGGGCGTCCTCGGGCTGGACCAGCAGCTGGCCGCTCATGCCGAGGTGGCCGAGGACGGACAGCTCCCGCCCCTCCAGGGGCAGCCACAGGTACTTTCCGCGCCGCCGCGGGACGCCGATGGTCTGCCCGGCCAGCCGCGCCGCGAAGTCGGCCCCGCCCGCGGGGTGGCGGCGTACGGCGCGCGGGTGCAGCACCTCGACGGAGTCGACCGTCCGCCCGGCCACCCAGCGCTCCAAGCCGCGGCGCACCACTTCGACTTCGGGCAGCTCGGGCACGGTGTCCTCCGACAGGGGGTGCGGACGGCGCGGGACGCGGCGTCCGGGGACGGCGGGCGTCCGCCTCTGCCGCGAGCCTACCCGGCGGCCCGGCGCGGCAGGGGCCCCGCCCGGAAACGGGGCCGCCCGCCCCTGCCGGTGGCAGGAGCGGGCGGGTGGTACCCGGAGGAAGGAAGCGTCGGGTCAGGCCTTCGGAGCCGGATCGGCGGAGGCCGGCGCCCCGCCGTCCGCGGCCGGGGCCGGTGCCCCGCCGGCGGACGCCGCTTCCGCGGCCTTCCGCTCGTCCGCGGCGGCGCGGATCCCGCGCCACGCGGACTCCGCCGCCTGCTGTTCCGCTTCCTTCTTGCTGCGGCCGGTGCCGGTGCCGTACGAGACACCACCGACGCGGGCGGCAGCGGTGAAGGTCTTCTCGTGGTCCGGGCCCGTCTCGGTGACCAGGTATTCCGGTACGCCGAGGCCCTCGGCCGCCGTGAGCTCCTGGAGGCTGGTCTTCCAGTCCAGGCCGGCCCCGAGGTTCGAGGACTTCTCGATGAGCGGGTCGAAGAGCCGGTGCACCAGCTCGGAGGCCGCTTCGAGGCCCTTGTCGAGGTAGACCGCGCCGATCACCGCTTCGAGGGTGTCGGCGAGGATGGAGGCCTTGTCCCGGCCGCCCGTGCCCTCTTCGCCCCGGCCGAGCCGGATGAAGGAGCCGAGGTCGAGGCCGCGCCCCACCTCCGCCAGTGCGCGCGAGTTGACCACCGCGGCCCGGAGTTTGGCCAGCTGGCCCTCGGGCAGGTCGGGGTGGGTCGTGTACAGCGTGTCCGTGACCACCAGGCCGAGCACGGAGTCCCCGAGGAACTCCAGGCGCTCGTTGGTGGGCAGGCCGCCGTTCTCGTACGCGTACGAGCGGTGGGTCAGCGCACGCACCAGAAGGGCGGACTCGAGTTGATACCCGAGCCGCCCTTCCAGAAGCGTGTGGGACGAGGCCGCGTTGTTACTGTCTGCCTGCTTCTCAGCGTTGGACAGCTCAGACATTGCGCCTCTCACCAGCCGCTCAGACCTCGAGGACCTGGCGCTTGTTGTAGGTGCCGCAGCTCGGGCACGCGATGTGCTGCTGCTTCGGCTCCTGGCAACGCTCACACGAAACCAGGGTGGGGACCGCAGCCTTCCACTGCGACCGGCGGTGGCGCGTGTTGCTGCGCGACATCTTCCGCTTCGGAACAGCCACGGCTACTTCTCCTGCTTCTCGGCGGCGCTCTGAACGTCGTCAGATGCAGTGCCGCTCATGTTGTCCTTCTCGCCGTCCTGATCGGTCACGACGAGTTCCTGCAAAGCCGCCCAACGGATGTCGACGGCGTCGTGGTGGTGCTCCGGGTCCTCGTTCAGGCTGATCCCGCAGTCGGGGCACAGTCCGAGACAGTCCTCCCGGCACACCGGCTGCAGCGGCAGTGCGAGCACCACCGCGTCCCGCAGCACGGGTTCGAGGTCGAACAGGCCGTCCTCGAGGTAGAGCGTGTCCTCGTCGTCCTCGGCGTCGTCGGCCGGCTCCGCCTTGGGGCGGCCCCGGTCGTCGGCGTCAGGGTACGAGTACATCTCCTGGAAGTCCGCCGTGAGCTCGCGCCCGACGGCCTCCAGACACCTTACGCACTCCCCCTCGGCCGATGCACGGACGGTGCCTGTGACAAGCACCCCTTCCATGACCGACTCCAGGCGGAGCTCGAGCTTCAGCGGGGCGCCCTCCGGCACCCCGATGACGTCGGCGAGACCGAGGTCCGCCGGTGCCGCGATCTCGCGGGACAGCCGCTGCATGGCACCAGGACGCCGGCCCAGCTCGTGCGTGTCGAACACGAGGGGGTTGCGGTGGTCGAGGCGGGTGTTCAGGGCCGTTCCTGCTTTCACAGATCGCTGAAGATCGAGAATTCTGCCGCTCAAGGGCAGCACGGATCGCGGCGCATACGCGCGACCGAACAGCCAGGATACCCGGCGCTTCGCTCTGAGCCCAATCCGGGATCAGCGGCCCTGTTCGTACTGGCGCAGCTGGTCCAGGTTGATCATGCTCGTGTCGAAGAAGCTGGTCTCGTCGAGCGCGGGCTGCTGCTGCGGGGCCGACTGGGGCGCCCCCTGCTGCCCGTAGGCGGCGTACGGGTCCGGCTGCTGCCCGTAGCCCGCCCCGTACGGGTCCGGCTGCTGGGCGGCCTGCTGGACCGGCTGCTGGTAGCCGTACGCGTCCTGGTACGGGTAGCCGTCGTGGGCGGCGGGCTGCGGATAGCCGTACGCGTCGTACACGGGCTCCGGCCGGGCCTGCTGCGGGATCACGGGCGCGGCCGGCGCCGGGGGCTCCGCCGGCTCGGCCAGGCCCGCCAGGAAGTCCGCGTCGCTCGCCGAGCGGGACTGCGCCGCCCCCGCCGCGTCCTGCGCCGCGATGTGCGCGCCGAGGTCGTCGGTGGGCACCCGCCCCAGCAGCTTCTGCCGGCCGCGGCCGACCGCCTCCAGGGTCTTGGAGAGCACCGCCTCGAAGGTGGCCAGCTTGGTGTCCACGTACGCGTCCGCCTGCCGGCGCTGCGTCTCGGGGTCGCTGCTGCGCTCGGGCGCATCCGCGTCCGGGTAGCCGTGCTCGTCCAGGCCCGGCCCGCGGCCCAGCAGCTTCTCGCGGCCGCGGTCCACCGAGCCGATGGTCTTGGTCAGGACGACCTCGAAGTTGGCGAGCTTGCTGTCGACGTAGTCGTCGGCCTGGGCGCGGATCTCCTCGGCCTCCCTGCGGGCCTCCGCCAGGATCCGGTCGGCCTCGCCCTGCGAGCGGCGCGCTACCTCCGTGTCGGAGATCAGCGAGCCGCGCTGGGCGTGGGCCGACTCGATGATCCGCTCCGCCTCCCGGCGCGCCTCCTCGACCATCCGGTCGCGGCCGCCGATGAGCTCCTGCGCCTGGGCGAGGGAGCCGGGCAGGGCCTGGCGCACCTCCTCGAGCTGCGCGAGCAGCTCGGCGCGGTTGATGACGCAGGAGGCCGACATGGGCATGGACCGGGCGCCGCCGACGGCCGCGACGATCTCGTCGAGCTTCTTCTGCACGTCCATGGGGGCTCGCACTCTCTCGGCCTCGGGGCGGTTCCTGAGACGGACGGGACGACTGTAAGGCCACCCGGCGGGCCCCCGACACCGCCTGACGCCCAGTCAACCGGTCAGCGGTTGCGCAGCCGCTCCAGGAGCGCCGCGTGGACGTGCGCCGGCAGCAGGTGGGCGACGTCGCCGCCCCAGGTCGCGACCTCCTTGACCAGCGAGGAGGACAGGAAGCTGTAGGTGGGGATCGTGGGGACGAAGAGCGTCTCGACGCCCGACAGGCCCAGGTTCATCTGGGCCATCTGCAGCTCGTAGTCGAAGTCGCTGACCGCGCGGAGGCCCTTGACGATGGCCGGGATGTCCCGCTGCTTGCAGAAGTCGACGAGCAGGCCGTGGAAGGACTCGACCTGGATGTTGCCGTAGTCGGCAGTCGCCTCGCGGATCAGTTCGACCCGCTCCTCGACGGTGAACAGGCCCTGCTTCGACTTGTTGATCATCACGGCGACGTGCACGACGTCGTAGAGCCTGGAGGCGCGTCCGATGATGTCGAGGTGTCCGTTGTGGATGGGGTCGAAGGACCCCGGACAGACGGCGCGGCGCAACTTGGTCCCCTTGCTCTCCGGAGCGGTCATCATGAATCTTCGCTGGTGAAGGCGGCGCGACCGTACCAAAGGGTGCCTTCGCCGTACTTGCGCGAGCGCAGCGGCTCGAACCCCTCCGGCCACGGGAAGGCTCCGCTCCTCGTGCCGCGCTCCACGGTGACGAGCGCATCGTCGGTGAGCCAGCCATTGGCGCGGAGTGTGAGGAGGATCTCGCCAAGATCGCCGTGGCTGACGGCGTACGGCGGGTCCAGGAAGACCACGTCGTACGGCTCCCCCGCGGGCACCGCCACGACCTGCTCGGCCTTGCCCGCGCGGAACTCTGCTCCGGGCAGGCCGAGCGTCCTGATGTTGTCCCGGATCGCCCTGGCGGCCTTTGCCTCGGCCTCCACCAGCAGCGCGTGCGCCGCGCCGCGCGAGAGTGCCTCCAGGCCCACGGCGCCGGAGCCGGCGTAGAGGTCGAGCACCCGGGCCCCCTCGACGCCGTGCAGCGACTCCCAGGTGGAGAAGAGGCCTTCGCGCATCCGGTCGGAGGTCGGCCGGGTGCCGGTGCCCGGGGGCACGGCCAGCCGTCGCCCGCCGGCGCTGCCGGCGATCACGCGGGTCATCTGGGGTCCTTCGGTACGGCGGTCGGGTGGTGGGGCGGCGGGTCCGCGGCCGGGTGCCGCGGGCCCTGCGGCGGCTGCCGGGCACCGCCGGCCGCCGCGGGGTTCCACGATAGGTCCAGGGCGCCGGCCGGTGCCGCCCGGCCCCGGCGTCTCTTCCGGATCCTGCCGGGCCCCTCCCGGCCGGTGCTCAGCCCTTCTCCAGGTACTGCTCGCGCTCTTCGTCCAGCAGGGCGTCGAGGGCCGTGCGCAGGGCGGGCAGGTGCTCCAGCTCGGGGTCGGCGGCCACGGTCCGGGCGGCCTCCTCGCGCGCCTGGGCGATGATCTCCTCGTCCTCGATGACGGCCAGCATGCGCAGGGACGAGCGGACACCGGACTGGGCCTGGCCGAGCACGTCGCCCTCGCGGCGCTGCTCCAGGTCGATCCGGGACAGCTCGAACCCGTCGAGGGTCGCGGCCACTGCGGCCAGCCGGGCTCGGGCCGGGCTGGCCTCGGGCATCTCGCTGACCAGCAGGCACAGGCCCGGGGCGGAGCCGCGGCCGACGCGGCCGCGCAGCTGGTGGAGCTGGGAGACGCCGAACCGGTCCGCGTCCATGATCACCATGACGGTGGAGTTCGGCACGTTCACACCGACCTCGATGACCGTGGTGGCGACCAGCACCTTGACCTCCCCGGCGGCGAACCGCCGCATGACGTCGTCCTTGTCGGCCGGGTCCATCCTGCCGTGCAGCACCTCCACGGCGAGCCCGGCCAGCGGACCGGTGCGCAGCTTCTCGGCGGTCTCCAGTACGGCGAGCGGGGGCCGCTTCTCGGCCTCGTCCTCGGCGGACTTCGCCGCCTTGGCGGCCTTCTTCTCGTCCTCCTCGTCGCCGATGCGGGGGCAGACCACGTACGCCTGGTGGCCCTTGTCCACCTCCTCGCGGACCCGCTCCCAGGCGCGGGTGAGGAAGTGCGGCTTGTCCTTCGCGGGCACCACGTGGGTGGCGATCGGGGAGCGCCCGGCGGGCAGCTGGTCGAGGACGGAGGTCTCCAGGTCCCCGAAGACGGTCATCGCGACGGTGCGCGGGATCGGGGTCGCGGTCATCACCAGCAGGTGCGGCGGCTGCTTGCCCTTGGAGCGCAGGGCGTCGCGCTGCTCCACGCCGAAGCGGTGCTGCTCGTCGACGACGACCAGGCCGAGGTCGTGGAACTGCACCTTGTCCTCGATCAGCGCGTGGGTGCCGATCACGATGCCGGCCTCGCCGGTGACCAGGTCGAGCAGGGCCTGTCGGCGGGCGGCCGTCCCCATGGACCCGGTGAGCAGCACGACCTTGGTGGCCCGCTCGGCCCCGCCCAGCATCCCGCCCTCGGCGAGCTCGCCCATCATCTCGGTGACGGACCGGTGGTGCTGCTGCGCGAGCACCTCGGTGGGCGCGAGCATCGCGGCCTGCCCGCCGGAGTCCACCACGGCGAGCATCGCGCGCAGCGCGACCATCGTCTTGCCCGAGCCGACCTCCCCCTGGAGGAGGCGGTGCATGGGGTGTGCGGTGGCGAGGTCGTCGAAGATCTCGCGGGAGACGGTCTGCTGGCCGTCGGTGAGGGTGAAGGGGAGCTTGGCGTCGAAGGCGTCGAGCAGGCCGCCGGGGGCGGGGCGGCGCGGGACGGCGGGAAGTTGGGCGTCGGCGTGCCGGCGGCGGGCCAGGGCCACCTGCAGGACGAAGGCCTCGTCCCACTTGAGCCGGTCGCGGGCCTGCGCGACATCGGCCTTGGTGCGCGGGCGGTGGACCTTCAGGAGGGCTTCGGGGAGGGTGAGCAGCCCGCGGCCCTCGCGCAGCGCGGGCGGCAGCGGGTCCGCGGCCTCCTGCGCGCTGGGCAGTACCGCGTCCACGGCCTTGGCGATCTTCCAGCTCTCCAGTTTGGCGCAGGCCGGGTAGATCGGGATGAGCTGGTTGGCGAAGGCGTCGACCGCCGAGGCTCCGGCGTCGGCGCCCAGCAGTTCGTACGCGGGGTGCGAGAGCTGGAGGCGGTGGTTGAACCTCCCGACCTTGCCGGCGAACATCGCCCGGCTGCCCGGCAGCAGGTCCTTGTGCGGCTTGTGCACGCCGGAGCCGAAGAAGACCAGCTGGAGGCGGCCGTACCCGTCCGTGATGGTCACCTCCAGGCGTCTGCCCCGCCCTCCGTTGAAGGTGTGCACGCGGGCGTCGGCGACCTGGGCGACCACCGTCACGTGCTCGTCGAGCTGGTCGCCCAGGTCGGCGAGCGAGGTCAGCTCGCCGCGCTCGGCGTACCGGCGAGGGTAGTGGTGCAGCAGGTCGCCGACCGTGTGCAGGCCGAGCTGCTCGGCCAGCACCTTCGCGGTGGCGGGGCCGAGCGTCTTCTTGAGGTCTTCGTCGAGCGCGGGCACGTGTTCATTGCACACCATCGCGCCGACAAGGCGGCTATTCGACCCCGATGAGCAGGGGCGCGCAGTAGCGCCCGCCCCGGTAGGTGACGGTGTCCACGGCCAGGTGCCCGTGCTGGACGTACGCCTCCAGGCGTCCGGGGAGCGCGTCGGGCACCTCGGGACCGAGGACCAGGGTGACCAGTTCGCCGCCGGAGCCCAGCATCCGTTCCAGGACGGCCTCGGCGGTCCCGGCGAGGTCGCGGCCGATCACTGCGACGTCGCCGTCGATGAGGCCGAGCACGTCGCCGGCCTGGCAGATGCCTGCGGAGGTGAACGACTGCCGTTCGGCGACGGCGAGTTCCGCGTAGCGGGTGGCGCCGGCCGCGGCGGTCATGGCGACGACGTCCTCGTCGAAGGTGCCCTCCGGGTCGTGGACGGCGAGGGCGGCCAGTCCCTGGACCGCGGAGCGGGTGGGGATGACCGCGACCCGGACCCCGTCGGCGCGGGCCCGTTCGGCCGCGGCGGCCGCGGCGGCCCGCTCGTCGGGGCCGCCGGGCAGCAGCACCACCTCGCGGGCGTGGGCGCGCCGGACGGCGTCGAGGAGCCCGTCGGCGTCGGGCGCCTGGCCGGGGCGGGCGAGGACGGTGGTGGCGCCCGCCTCCGCGCACAGGGCGGCCAGCCCCTCGCCCGGGACCACGGCGACCACGGCCCGCTGGACGCGCTCGCCCCGGGCGCGGCGGCGCTCGTCGCCGAAGTGCGTGATGCGGATGCGGTGGGGCCGGCCGGCGACGACGCCGGCCTCGACGGCGGCGCCGGGGTCGTCGACGTGGACGTGGACGTTCCACAGCCCGTCGCCGCCGACGACGACCAGGGAGTCCCCGAGCCCGTCGAGGCGCTCGCGCAGCCGGGCCACGGCCGGTTCGCCGGCCTCCAGCAGGTAGACGACCTCGTACGCGGGTCCGGCCTGCTCCTCGGCGGCGCAGGGCTGTGCGGGCTGCGGTACGGGCACGGCCCGGCCCCGGACCGCCTCCGCGGCGGGCTCCTGCCCGGACAGGGTCTGCCACAGCGCCCCGAGGACGGCGACCAGCCCGCAGCCCCCGGCGTCGACGACCCCGGCCCGGCCCAGCTCGGCGAGCTGCCCGGGGGTGGCGGCGAGGGCGGCGCGGGCGCCGTCGTACGCGGCCCGGGCGACGTCCGCGGCGGTCCCGGCGGCGGACTCGGCGGCCTGTGCGGCCTGCGCCGCGGCGGCGGCGACGGTGAGCATGGTGCCCTCGACGGGGTGCGCGACGGCCTCGTAGGCCTCCTGGGCGGCCCGGGTGAGGGCCTGGGCGAGCAGCGGGCCCGGGCCGCGCCCGCCGGGGTCGTCGCCGAGGACGTCGGCGACGCCGCGCAGCAGCTGGGCCAGGATCGTCCCGGAGTTCCCGCGGGCGCCTATGAGCGCGCCGTGCGCCCAGGCCCGCACCGCCTGGGCCAGGGAGGCGGCGCCGGCGGCGTCCAAGGCGCGGTCCGCCGACTCGGCGGTGAGGTAGAGGTTGGTGCCGGTGTCCGCGTCCGCGACGGGGTAGACGTTGATCGCGTCGATGTCCTCGCGGGCCCGGCCCAGTGCGGCCAGGGCCAGCGAGCTCCAGGTGCGCACCGCTTCGGCGTCGAGCTCGTCGGCGGGCTGCGGCTGCGGCTCGTGCGGCACCGGGCGTTCCTCCTTGTGCGGGCCAGGGTTCACCGCAGGGTAACGAAGGACTGCCGGGGCGTCGGGCCCGCGGGGCGGGCCGGGCGGCAGCCGTGGTAGTTTTCTTGGACGGGAGCAGCCGTTGTATGCTGCTCCGGTTGCCCGATGAGAGTCGGGCTGTTCCCCCGGCAAACCACTTCAGATCTCTGATCCGGTGCGCCGGATTTCACTGTAAGTGCATCTGAAGTCTTTGGAGTGACCTGTGGCTGCCAACTGCGACGTTTGCGGCAAGGGGCCGGGCTTCGGCAACAACATCTCGCACTCGCACCGCCGTACGTCCCGTCGCTGGAACCCGAACATCCAGCGCGTGCGTGCCGTGGTCAGTGGGACGCCGAAGCGCCTCAACGCCTGCACCTCGTGCATCAAGGCCGGCAAGGTCTCGCGCTGACGCGTCCCGTCGTCGTAGCGCAGCCCTTCCCGGTTGCCAAGAAGGCCGGTCCACCTCGGTGGACCGGCCTTTTGCCTTGCCCGGACGCCCGGGTACGGCAGGAGGGCCGCCGCCTCACGTGATGAACGCGAGGCGGCGGCCCTCCTGTCGTACGGTCCCGCGGTCGGGCCGCGGCCGTGTGATGCGTGTCAGCGGTGCCACTGCCAGGCGTGGTGGACCGGGCCGATGCCGACGCCGAGCGCGAAGCCGGCCGCGATCGCGCCGGTCACGTACTCCTTGGCCTCCATGACGGCCTGCGGCACGTCCTGCCCCTTGGCGAGGCCGGCCGCGATCGCGCTGGCGAGGGTGCAGCCGGTGCCGTGGGTGTGCCGGTTGTCGTGCCGGGGCGCCCGCAGCCACAGCAGGGTGTCGCCGTCGGTCAGCAGGTCGGCGGCCTCGTCCCCGTGGGCGGCCAGGTGCCCGCCCTTGATCAGCGCCCACTCGGGCCCGAAGGCGAGGACGGCGTCGGCGGCCCGGCGCATGTCGTCCTCGCCCTCCACCACCACGCCCGTGAGCTGCGTCACCTCGTCCAGGTTGGGGGTGGCCACGGTGGCCCGCGGCAGCAGCTCCTTGCGTACGGCCTCCAGCGCCGAGGCGGCGAGCAGCGCGTCCCCGTGCTTGGAGACCCCGACCGGATCGACGACGGCCGGGGCTTCGGTGGCGGCGAGCAGCCCGGCGACCGTCTCCACGAGGGCCGCGGAGGCCAGCATGCCGGTCTTGACCGCCTGGACGCCGATGTCCTCGGTCACCGCCCGGTACTGGGCCGTCACGGCCTCGGCGGGCAGTTCCCAGACCCCGTGGACGCCGAGGGAGTTCTGCGCGGTCACGGCGGTGACCACGCTCATCCCGTGCACGCCGAGCGCCAGCATGGTCTTGAGGTCGGCCTGGATGCCGGCGCCGCCGCCGGAGTCCGATCCGGCCACGGTCAGGCACAGCGGCGGCGCGTCGCTCATCTCGGGGTCTCCTCCGGAGCCGGGTCGGAACCGAAGTGGTCCCAGCCGCCCGTGCTGGTCCAGGGCGCGCCGTCCACGGTCACTTGGGGCAGCGCGGACCGGTTCAGGACCTCCCCGATGACCTTCCAGCGGGCGGGCAGCTTCACGTCGGGCGGGAAGGTGGCCACGATGGCGTGATCTTCCCCTCCGGTGAGCACCCACTGCAAGGGGTCGACGCCGACGGCCTGCCCGATGTCGTGCATCTGCGTCGGGATGTCGACGGCCCCCGAGCGCAGGTCGATGCGGACCTTGCTGGCCTCGGCGATGTGCCCGAGGTCGGCGATCAGGCCGTCGCTGACGTCGGTCATGGCGGTGGCGCCGAGTCCGGCGGCCGCGGGGCCGGCATGGTAGGGCGGCTCGGGGCGCCGGTGCGCCTCGACGAAGGCCCGCGGGGAGCGGAAGCCGCGCGAGAGGACCGCGTAGCCGGCCGCGGACCAGCCCAGCCAGCCGGTGACGGCGACGACGTCGCCGGGCTGGGCGCCGGAGCGCAGCACGGGCTCGTGGTTGCGCAGGTCGCCGAGGGCGGTGATGGAGACGGTGATGGTGTCCCCGCGCACGACGTCGCCGCCGACCACGGCGGCGCCGGCGACCTGGCACTCGTCGCGGATGCCGTCCATCAGCTCGGTGGGCCAGGTCACCGGCAGTTCCGCGGGGACGACGAGGCCGAGCAGCAGCGCGGTCGGCACCGCGCCCATGGCGGCGATGTCGGCGAGGTTCTGCGCGGCGGCCTTGCGGCCGACGTCGTAGGCCGTGGACCAGTCGCGCCTGAAGTGCCGGCCCTCCAGCAGGATGTCCGTGCTCGCCACGACCCTGCGGTCGGGGGCGGACACCACTGCGGCGTCGTCGCCGGGTCCGAGCCGGACCGCCGGGGTGGTGGTGAGCCGTGAGGTGAGCTCCCGAATGAGCCCGAACTCCCCCAGCTCGCCCACAGTGCCCTTCATCGCTGTGCCCCTTCTTGCCCAGTCCGCTTGCGGTCGCGAGCCGTCACAGCTCTGGGTACCGTCAACAGATACGTCAACTTCTGCTCTCCGTACGCCCCGCTGTGCGTGGCGCCGCACACCCGGGTCTCCCGCTGGTGCACGGCAACGCGGTACCGTGGCGTCCCTTCTTCCCCGGGCCCGCCTGCTCTCCGCGGGCCCACCCTGAGGTTAGGGGAATCGATCCTCGTGGCCGCCCTGGAGGTTCCGTGGTACAGGCGTACATCCTTATCCAGACCGAGGTGGGCAAGGCGTCGTTCGTCGCCGAGTCCATCAGCCAGATCCCGGGGGTGATCCAGGCGGAAGACGTGACCGGCCCGTACGACGTGATCGTGCGGGCCCAGGCGGACACCGTGGACGAGCTCGGCCGCATGGTCGTCGCCAAGGTCCAGCAGGTGGAGGGCATCACCCGTACCCTGACCTGCCCGGTCGTCCATCTGTAGCCCCCGTCTACTCTTGGCCGGTGATGTCACTGCACCGCCGGCCCCTCCGTGTGCCCGTCCTGCTGCCCGCCCTGGCTGCCGCGGCAGCCCTCGCGGGCTGCTCCCCGGGCGGCGGCGAGGCCCGGGTGGACCCGCCGCCCGCGCCGCCGTCCGACGTCGCGGGCTACTGTGCGGCGCTGCACAAGGAGCTCCCGGCGACGGTGGCGGGCCTGGCGCGGACTCCTGCCGAGCCGGAGTCCGATCTGACCGCCGCGTGGGGCGGCTCGGCGATCGTACTGCGGTGCGGCATCCCCAAGCCCGCCAAGATGCGCGATCCGAAGCAGGAGGGCGTGCACGTGAACGGTGTGGCCTGGCTGCTGGAGAAGCTGGACGACGGGTCCTTCCGCTTCACCACCGGGTTGCGGCTGGCGTACACGGAGGTCCGGGTCGACAAGGAGCATGCCATGGACGCGGGGATGCTGGTCGGGCTGTCCACCGCGATCGCCAAGGCCGTCCCCGAGGGGATCTCGTCCTACTGACGTCCCCCGCCCCCGTGCTCTCGCACCGACCGCCCGCCGGGAATCCCGGCGGGCGGTCGGCGTGGCGGGCGGTCGCGCTGCCGGTCCGCGCTAGCGCAGCCCGGTGGAGCGGCGCAGGGCCGCCTGGATCAGGCGGTCCACCAGCTCCGGGTAGGCGATGCCCGACTCCTGCCACATCCGCGGGTACATCGAGATCGGCGTGAAACCGGGCATGGTGTTGATCTCGTTGATGACGAAGGTGCCGTCCTCGGTGAGGAAGAAGTCGGCGCGCACCAGGCCCTCGCAGGACGCGGCCTCGAAGGCCTCGATCGCGAGCCGCTGCACCTCGGCGGTCTGCTCCGGGGTGAGCGGGGCGGGCACGATGCCGGAGGCGGAGTCGATGTACTTCGCCTCGAAGTCGTAGAAGTCGTGGCTGGAGACCGGCGGGATCTCTGCGGGCGCGCTGGCGCGCGGGCCGTCCTCGAACTCCAGCACGCCGCACTCGATCTCGCGGCCGCGCAGCAGCGCCTCCACGATGACCTTCGGGTCGTGGCGCCGGGCCTCGCTGATCGCCGCCTCCAGGCCGGAGACGTCGTCGACCTTGGTGATGCCGATGGAGGACCCCGCCCGGGCGGGCTTGATGAACAGCGGCCAGCCGTGCTCGGCGGCGAAGTCCAGGATCCGGCCCTTGGCGGCGTCCCGGTCGGCGTCCCACTCGCGCGGGCGGACGGTCAGGTAGGGGCCCACGGGCAGGCCGAAGGAGGTGAAGACGCGCTTCATGTACTCCTTGTCCTGGCCGACGGCCGAGGCGAGCACGCCGGAGCCCACGTACGGGACGCCGGAGAGCTCCAGCAGGCCCTGGAGGGTGCCGTCCTCGCCGTACGGGCCGTGCAGCATCGGGAAGACGACGTCGACCTCGCCCAGGGCCTTGGGAACGGCCCCCGGCTCGGTGTAGACGACCTCGCGGCTCGCGGGATCGACGGAGAGCACGACGGCGCCCTCCTCGGATTCCGCGAGCTCCGCGACGCTCGGGAGCTTGCGGTCGGCGATGGCCATCCGCTCGGGCTCGTCGGCGGTCAGCGCCCACCGTCCGTCCGTGGTGATGCCGATGGGCAGCACCTCGTACTTGGAGCGGTCGATGGCGCGCAGCACGGCGCCCGCCGTGACGACCGAGATGGCGTGTTCCGAGCTGCGGCCGCCGAACACGACGGCCACGCGGGGCTTGCGGCCCTGCTGCTCCGGGGACTGGGGGAGGTTCTCGCTGCTCATATCGCCACGAGAGTACCCGCTCAAGCGTCCGGAAAGGAGTCAGCGCCGTTCCGGTTTGGCGCTGCGCGCCATGAGTTCCTTCAGCGCGACCAGCGGGGGCTTGCCGTGGTGGACGATGTCGACGACCGTGTCGGTGATCGGCATGTCGACCCCGTGGCGGCGCGCCAGATCGGCCACCGACTGGCAGGACTTGACGCCCTCGGCGGTCTGCTTGGTGACCGCGATGGTCTCCTCCAGGCTCATCCCGCGGCCCAGGTTGGTGCCGAAGGTGTGGTTCCGGGAGAGCGGCGAGGAACAGGTGGCGACCAGGTCGCCGAGGCCGGCGAGGCCCGAGAAGGTGAGCGGGTCGGCGCCCATCGCCAGGCCCAGCCGGGTCGCTTCGGCCAGCCCGCGGGTGATGAGGGAGCCCTTGGTGTTGTCGCCGAGGCCCATGCCGTCCGCGATGCCGACGGCGAGGCCGATGACGTTCTTCACGGCGCCGCCGAGCTCGCAGCCGATGACGTCGGTGCTCGTGTACGGGCGGAAGTACGGGGTGTGGCAGGCCGCCTGGAGGCGCTGGGCGACCGGTTCGTCGGCGCAGGCCACGACGGCGGCCGCGGGCTGCCGGGCGACGATCTCGCGGGCCAGGTTGGGGCCGGTGACGACGGCGACGCGCGAGGCGGGGACCTTCGCGACCTCCTCGATCACCTCGCTCATCCGCTTGGCGCTGCCGAGTTCGATGCCCTTCATCAGCGAGACGAGGACGGTCTCGGGCTCCAGCAGCGGGGCCCACTCGGCGAGGTTGCCGCGCAGGGTCTGGGAGGGGATGGCGAGGACCGCGTAGTCGGCGCCGGCGGCCGCCTCGGCGGCGTCGGTGGTGGCGCGCATGTTCTTCGGGAGCTCGACGCCGGGGAAGTAGTCCGGGTTGGTCCCGGTGGTGTTGATGGCGTCGACCACCTCCCGGCGGCGGCCCCACAGGACCACCTCGCAGCCGGCGTCGGCGAGCACCATGCCGAAGGCGGTGCCCCAGGAGCCGGTTCCGAAGACGGCCGCCTTCACGGGACGTGTCACTTGCGGTCCTCCCCCGCGGCCTTGCGCCGCTGCTCCGCCCTGGCCTTGCGGTGGTCGTAGGGCGTCTCGGGCGCCTTCTCGCCGCGCAGCTCCTCCAGCAGCGCGGTGATGGCCGCCATGATGATCTCGGTGACTTCCTTGAGCACGTCCGGGGTGGGTTCCCGGTCGTAGTACGCGGAGAGGTCCAGGGGCGGTCCCGCGAGCACCTGGAGGGTCTTGCGCGGGAAGAGCCGGACCTTGTTCTCCTTGGCGTAGGGCGGCATCGCGAGGTTGGCGCCCCACTGGGCCACCGGCACGACCGGCGCCCTGGTCATCAGCGCGACGCGGGCGGCGCCGGTCTTGCCGGCCATCGGCCACACCTCGGGGTCGCGGGTGAGGGTGCCCTCCGGGTAGAAGGCCACGCACTCGCCGCGCCCGATCGCGTCCACGGCGGCCCGGAACGCGTCCATGGCGTTGGTGGTCTCGCGGTAGACGGGGATCTGGCCGGAGCCGTGCAGGATGGCGCCGACGAAGGGCACCTTGAACAGGGCGGCCTTCGCGAGGAAGCGGGGCACCCGGCCGGTGTTGTACTGGAAGTGCGCGTAGGACAACGGGTCCAGGTACGAGTTGTGGTTGACGACGGTGATGAATCCGCCGTCGGCCGGCATGTGCTCCGTTCCCCGCCAATCCCGCTTGAAGAGCACCACCAGCGGCGGTTTTGCAATGACCGCCGCCAGGCGGTACCAGAAGCCGATTCTGCGGCGGGACACTGGAACACCTTCCTCTAGTACCGGTGCGCGCGGGTACCTCCCAGCGCTGGCTGGGGAAGCTTGGGCACCTCGTCGGCCGGACAAGTGTGGCGTCAGGTCCGGACTCTGTCGAGAACACCGTACGCCCCGCTCCGGCCGCCGGACCTCCGGGTTGCCCGGGCGCGGGTGACAATGGGCCGACGCATGACCAGGCCATGACCCGGCCGTGGTCCGGGCATGTGCCGCAGCGCACCGGAGGGAAGGGGTCCGCCACGAACGCCGTCTGGAGCCTGGTGATCCCGCTGAAGCCCCTGGCGGTGGCCAAGAGCCGTCTCGCGGCGGCGGTGGGGGCCTCCAGGGCCGGGCTGGCCCTGGCGTTCGCGCAGGACACGGTGGCGGCCGCGCTGGCCTGCGCTGCGGTGCGCGATGTGGTGGTCGTCACGGACGACGCGGCGGCCGGGGCGGAACTGGCCCGGCTGGGGGCGCGGATCGTGCCGGACGTGCCGGCGGCGGGTCTCAACGCGGCGCTCGCCCACGGGGCGCGGCGGATACGGGCGGCCGTGCCCGGGGCGGCGCTCGCGGCGATGAACGCGGACCTTCCCGCCCTGCGCCCACCGGAATTGCTACGCGTGCTCGAAACCGCATCCGCATTTCCCCGGGCATTTCTGGCGGATGCGGCGGGAATCGGTACGACCTTGCTTTCCGCGGGTCCGGAGTCGGAATTGGCACCCTCGTTCGGGGGCCGGTCAAGGGCCAGGCATTCCGCGTCGGGGGCGGCGGAAATCGTGCTGACGGGGGTGGACAGCGTGCGCCGGGACGTGGACACCGGCGCGGATCTGCGGACGGCCCTCTCCCTCGGTGTCGGGCCCCACACGGCCCGATACAGTTCCGGTATGCAGGCGACCGCGTACACCTACGACTCCCAGACCCGCAGCGGCAGCGTGCTGCTCGACGACGGCACCCCGGTGCCCTTCGGGGCGGCAGCGTTCGACGCGGGCGGCCTGCGGCTGCTGCGCCCCGGCCAGCGGGTGCGGATCGAGACCGAGGGCGAGGGCCCGGGCCTGCGGATCACCCTGGTCACGCTGCAGACGTTCTGACCCGGACTGCCGCGTCCGACCTGCGAAAACGCACCGCGGGCCGGCCTCCCCCCAAGGGGAAGCCGGCCCGGCGTGTGGAACGGGCGCCCGCCCTCACTTCTTGCGGGCGGTCGTCTTCTTCGCGGTGGTGGTCTTGCGCGCCGTCGTCTTCTTGGCGGGCGCCTTCTTCGCGACGGCCTTCTTCGCCGGCGCGGTGGTGGTCTTCTTGGCCGTGGTCTTCGCGGCCGCGGTCTTCGCCGGCGCGGCCTTCTTGGCCGCGCCGGTGGTCTTCTTGGCCGTCGCCGTGGTCTTCTTCGCCGTGGCGGCGGTCTTCTTCGTGGTGGCCTTCTTCGCCGCCGCGGTCTTCGCCGGCGCGGCCTTCTTGGCCGGCGCCGCCTTCTTCGCGGTGGTGGCCTTCTTGGCGGCGGCCTTCTTGACCGTCGAGCGGCTGGAGGCGGCAGCGGCGGCGGCCATCAGGCTGCCCTTGGGGGCCTTCTTGACGGCCACCTCGTCGCCCTTGGGGAGCTTCTTGGTCCCGCTGACCAGGTCCTTGAACCCCTGGCCCGCGCGGAAGCGGGGAACCGAGGTCTTCTTGACCCGGACGCGCTCACCCGTCTGCGGGTTGCGGGCGTAGCGGGCCGGCCGGTCGACCTTCTCGAACGAGCCGAAGCCTGTGACCGAGACCCGGTCGCCCGCGACGACCGCGCGGACCATGGCGTCCAGTACCGCGTCGACAGCGTCAGCGGCCTGCTGGCGGCCGCCCAGCTTGTCGGCAATCGCTTCTACGAGCTGCGCCTTGTTCACGTCTTCCCCTTCGGAGACTTCGCCAGAACGAATGTGTTCAAGCTTATTTCGCACGTTAGGCGGATATATACCGCAAATCAAACACGAAACGGGCTAATCACCCTAGTGCCGCAACGGAAGTGCCCGTTGCGGAGTTCCTTCGCATCAGTCGCCTTCAGGGAATCGACCCTCGTCGAGGTCCTTCATCAACCTGTCCAGGCGCCTTGCCGCATCGGCGAGATCATGCTTCGCCGCGGCCGTGACGACCAACAGCTTCCGGGACAGCGCCATCCTTACCGCCTCCGGGACTTGCAGCGTGCGCACCCGTGTGTGTGCTTCTTTCAACCGGTCCGCGACGAGTTCGTAGAGCTCAAGTTGACTGTCGCGTTCCATGCACAGATTGTGCCATCTGGGGCGAGTTGTCGCCTCACAGGGCCTCAACACACAGCTGTGCCCCCCGCCGGAAGGCGGGGGGCACAGTGTTCTCGATGTGATCACCGGAAGGTGAATAAGCGCTGATCAGGCTGGAATCAGACCTGAATCGTGCGCGGCTTGAAGGCGGGTCGCGCGCTTTCGTACGCGTCGATGTCGGCTTCGTTCTGAAGGGTGAGCGAGATGTCGTCCAGCCCCTCCAGCAGGCGCCAGCGGGCGTTGTCGTCGAGTTCGAACTCCGCCTCGATTCCCGCTGCGCGGACCTGCCGGGCGACCAGGTCGACGGTCACCTCGGCGGTGGGGTCGGCCTCGGTCAGCTCCCAGATCCGCTCGACGGTCTCCTGCGGCAGGACCACCGTCAGCAGACCGTTCTTCAGCGAGTTGCCGCGGAAGATGTCGGCGAAGCGGGAGGAGATGACCGCCTTGAACCCGAAGTTCTGCAGGGCCCAGACGGCGTGCTCACGGGAGGAGCCGGTGCCGAAGTCGGGGCCGGCGACCAGCACCGTCGCGCCCGCGCGCTCCGGGCGGTTCGTGATGAACTCGGGGTCCTTGCGCCAGGCCTCGAAGAGCCCGTCCTCGAACCCGTCGCGGGTGATCTTCTTCAGCCAGTGCGCCGGGATGATCTGGTCGGTGTCGACGTTGCTGCGGCGCAGCGGTACGGCCCGGCCGGTGTGGGTGGTGAAGGCTTCCATGTTTCAGACTCCGGAGGGGGCGGGATCGGCCGAGTTGGCGGTCAGGTCGGCGGGCGAGGCCAGATGGCCCAGCACCGCGGTGGCGGCGGCCACCGGCGGGGAGACCAGGTGCGTACGGCCGCCCTTGCCCTGCCGGCCCTCGAAGTTGCGGTTGGAGGTGGACGCGGAGCGCTCACCGGGGGCCAGTTGGTCGGGGTTCATGCCCAGGCACATGGAGCAGCCCGCGTGCCGCCATTCGGCGCCGGCCTCCTTGAAGACCAGGTCCAGGCCCTCCTCGACGGCCTGCAGGGCGACGCGGACCGAGCCCGGGACGACCAGCATGCGCACGCCGTCGGCGACTTTGCGGCCCTTGATGACGTCGGCGACGGCGCGCAGGTCCTCGATCCGGCCGTTGGTGCAGGAACCTACGAAGACGGTGTCGACCTTGATGTCGCGCAGCGGCTGCCCGGCGCTCAACCCCATGTACTCCAGGGCCTTTTCGGCGGCCAGGCGCTCCGAGGCGTCCTCGTACGAAGCCGGATCGGGGACGCTCGCGGACAGCGGCGCGCCCTGGCCGGGGTTGGTACCCCAGGTGACGAACGGCGACAGTGAGGCACCGTCGATGACGACCTCGGCGTCGAAGACCGCGTCCTCGTCGGTGCGCAGGGTCTTCCAGTACGCGACCGCCGCGTCCCAGTCCTCGCCCTGCGGGGCGTGGTCGCGGCCCTGCAGGTAGTCGAAGGTGGTCTGGTCGGGGGCGATCATGCCCGCGCGGGCGCCGGCCTCGATCGACATGTTGCAGATGGTCATCCGGGCTTCCATCGAGAGCTTCTCGATGGCCTCGCCGCGGTACTCCAGGACGTAGCCCTGGCCGCCGCCCGTACCGATCTTGGCGATGATCGCCAGGATCAGGTCCTTGGCGGTGACGCCCTCCGGCAGCTCGCCCGTGACGGTGATCGCCATCGTCTTGGGCCGGGCCAGCGGCAGCGTCTGGGTGGCCAGGACGTGCTCGACCTGGCTGGTGCCGATGCCGAAGGCCAGCGCGCCGAAGGCGCCGTGCGTCGAGGTGTGCGAGTCGCCGCAGACCACGGTGGTGCCCGGCTGGGTCAGGCCGAGCTGCGGTCCCACGACGTGGACGACGCCCTGCTCGACGTCGCCCAGCGGGTGCAGGCGCACGCCGAACTCGGCGCAGTTCTTGCGCAGCGTCTCCAGCTGGGCCCGGGAGACCGGGTCGGCGATCGGCTTGTCGATGTCGAGGGTGGGGGTGTTGTGGTCCTCGGTCGCGATGGTGAGGTCGAGACGGCGGACCTTGCGGCCGGCCTGCCGCAGGCCCTCGAAGGCCTGGGGGCTGGTCACCTCGTGCAGCAGGTGCAGATCGATGAAGAGGAGGTCGGGCTCGCCTTCGGCGCGCCGGACGACGTGGTCGTCCCAGACCTTCTCCGCGAGTGTCCTACCCATCGCTTTCCCTCCGGCCGGCCCCTCGGGCCGGCGCTTCATAGAGATGTGGTGCGGCTGCTCGCCGGTACCCCACGTGCCGGACGACGGCCTCGGACCCAGTGGTTCGTGGACCCGCACATACAGACTCGCTTGTTCTTGGAAAAATTGAACTTGCGTTTCACAGTGTGAGACGTGAATATCGTTTCATGGACAACTCTAGCGGCGTCGGCGTTCTCGACAAGGCAGCTCTGGTATTGAGCGCACTGGAGTCCGGTCCGGCCACCCTCGCCGGGCTGGTCGCGGCGACAGGGCTCGCACGACCCACGGCACATCGCCTGGCCGTGGCACTGGAACACCACCGGATGGTGGCGAGGGACATGCAGGGCCGGTTCATCCTCGGACCGCGGCTGGCGGAGCTCGCCGCCGCGGCCGGCGAGGACCGCCTGCTGGCCACGGCGGGACCGGTACTCACCCACCTGCGCGACGTGACCGGCGAGAGCGCGCAGCTCTACCGCCGGCAGGGAGACATGCGCATCTGCGTGGCGGCCGCGGAGCGGCTGTCGGGCCTCAGGGACACCGTCCCGGTGGGCTCCACGCTCCCGATGAAGGCCGGCTCCGCCGCGCAGATCCTCATGGCCTGGGAGGAGCCCGAGCGGCTGCACCGCGGCCTGCAGGGCGCGCGCTTCACGGCGACGGCCCTGTCGGGCGTGCGGCGCCGCGGCTGGGCGCAGTCGATCGGCGAGCGGGAGCCCGGTGTGGCGTCCGTCTCCGCGCCGGTGCGCGGGCCGTCGAACCGCGTGGTGGCCGCCGTGTCGGTCTCCGGGCCGATCGAGCGCCTGACCCGCCACCCGGGCCGGATGCACGCCCAGGCCGTCATCGACGCCGCAGCGCGCCTGACCGAGGCCCTGCGCCGCTCCGGCTGACCTGCCGAACCCCTTTCCCCCGTCCCCCGGGCCCGGGGGCGCGTACGACGCCGCACACGTCCGAACACGCGCCTTCGGGCCCGTACTTGTGCGCCCGCCGGGCCCGCTTCGGGCCGTCCCGGGAAGGGTGCGGAAACACGAAGGAGGCCCTCCGCGATGAACGCGGAGGGCCTCCTCGATGCGTACCCCCGACCGGATTCGAACCGGCGCTACCGCCTTGAGAGGGCGGCGTGCTAGGCCGCTACACAACGGGGGCATGCCTTGCAGCTGACGCTGCACTGCGCTGGGCTACCAGGACTCGAACCTAGAACAAAGGAACCAGAAACCTTCGTGTTGCCAATTACACCATAGCCCAAGGTGGTCTAAACCAGACCTCAGTACCCCCGACCGGATTCGAACCGGCGCTACCGCCTTGAGAGGGCGGCGTGCTAGGCCGCTACACAACGGGGGCCCTAGCGATCCTGCATCAAGACGTCCAGGAGCTACCCAAAACACCTCACGGGAAGGATCTGTACCCCCGACCGGATTCGAACCGGCGCTACCGCCTTGAGAGGGCGGCGTGCTAGGCCGCTACACAACGGGGGCAAAGCACTGCGTTACTGCTGCACTGCGCTGGGGTACCAGGACTCGAACCTAGAATAAGGGAACCAGAAACCCTCGTGTTGCCAATTACACCATACCCCACCAAAAGTCAATCCCTTGCGGGGATTTTCCTTCGGGCGGCGCCTCCGTCCGGCCTTTCGGCCCTCTCCGGCGGCGCAGAAAGAACATTACCGGATGCCTGACCGTGCTCCAAAACGGGTATCCCGGCCAGCACCCCGGGGAGCTGGGAAAGCCCGGCGATCCGGTGCACGCCACCGGGTCCGGGCCCCCGCCCGCCGTCGCGATCCAGCCAGACCGCGGTCAGGCCGGCGTCCCGCGCGCCGCGCGCATCGATCTCCGGCTGGTCCCCCACGTACGCCACCTCGCCCGGCGGTAGGCGCAGCGCCTCACAGGCCGCGAGGAAGGCCGCCGCCTCGGGCTTGCTGACCCCGAGCTCGGCGGCGCACACGAGCACCTCGAAGCGCTCGCGCAGGCCGAGCCGGCGCAGCTTGGGGTCCTGGTTGGCGCTGGAGGAGTTGGACAGCACGCCGTGCTGGTAGGTGCCCGCCAGGGCGTCCAGGGCGGGCAGGACGTCGGGGAACACCGTCCAGGCGGCCTGGTAGTGCTCCACGTACCGCTCGAACCAGGCATCGGCGGTGTCGTCGTCCATCGCGGGCTCCTCCAGGAAGTCCCGCACCCGGTCCCGGCGCTGCCCCTGGAAGGACACCTCGCCCGCGGCGAAGCGGTCCCAGTGCCGGGCGGTGGCCTCCCGCCAGCGCGCGAGCGCCTCGGCGGGGGTTCCGTACCGCCGGTCGATCCCGTCCTCGGCGAGCCGGCGCGCGAGCCCGGCGGTGTCGGCACCCGTGTAGTCAAAGAGGGTGTCGTCGATGTCCCACAGCACGGCTCGGATCGGCATACCGCCGAGGCTACGCCTGCAGCTTGGCGCCGGGAGGGTTTTAGGGTTTGCCGATCTCGACGGCCCAGACGCCCGTCCCGTCGTAGGCCTCGGGGGTAGAGGTCAACACCTGCCCCTCCACGGCCCCGGATGCCGCGGCGAACACCGCATGGGCGTACCTCCAGTCGAGCCCGGCAGCCGTGACGTCCTCGACGGCCGCGGCGCCCGCGAAATCGAGCGGAAGGAACTCCAGGCCCGGCAGTGCCCCCACATGGGCCGCCACGCCGGGCAGTTCCCTGCCTGCGGCGACCAGGCAGAGAGCAGGCACATGGGCACGCCGGGACGGATCGTCGACCTCGACGACGGCGAGGCCCGACAGCAGCCGGTGCCCGCGACACAGTGCCAGGACTGCGGTGTGATCGAGGATGATCACCTGCGACTGCCGACCGCACGCGCGACGATGGCCTCGCGCCAGCGCTGGCCCTCACGCACGTCCTCGTCGGTGAAGTCCGCGCACAGATGGGCGCGTACGTACGCGACCGCGCGCGCCGTCCGCTCTGCGCGCTCCGCCTCCACCGGGGTCATCGCGGCCAGCCGCTCGACGTACGCCCGGGTACTGAGGCCCCTCTCCTGCGCCAGCTGCCGAAGCCGGTCGCGGGTCTCCTCGGCGATCTTTATCGTCGTGTCGGCCATGACCGGAGAATACCACCGAATACCTCGGCTTCGTGACCTCGGTCACAGCATGCCAAAGGGGCGGCGGCCGGGATCCGGCCGCCGCCCCCGAGGGACGCGAAAGGCGGTGCTACGCGGCCAGCTTGGCCAGGGCCGCGTCGATGCGGGCCAGCGAGCGGTCCTTGCCCAGGATCTGGAGGGACTCGAAGAGCGGCAGGCCGACGGTGCGGCCGGTGACGGCCACGCGGACCGGGGCCTGCGCCTTGCCGAGCTTGAGGCCGTGGGCCTCGCCGGCGGTCAGGACGGCCTGCTTGAGGGACTCCGGGTCGTTCCAGTCGGCCGCGTCCAGGTGGGCGCGGGCCGTGGTCAGCAGGGCCGCGGGCTCGCCCTTCATCGCCTTGTCCCAGGACGCCTGGTCCTCGACCGGCTCCTTGCGGAACAGGAAGTCGACGTTGGCGGTGATGTCCGACAGGACGGTCACACGGGTCTGGGCGTACGGCGCGATGGCCTCCCAGGCCGCCGTGTCGAACTCCTCGGGCTCCCAGTTGGCGAACGGGGCCTGCAGCCACGGGGCGCAGGCGTCCGCGAAGGCCTTCGGGTCCAGCCGGCGGATGTGGTCGGCGTTGATCGCCTCGGCCTTCTTGAGGTCGAAGCGCGCCGGGTTCGCGTTCACGTCGGGGATGTCGAACTTCGCCACCATCTCCTCGATCGAGAAGATGTCCTGGTCCTTGGAGAAGGACCAGCCGAGGAGCGAGAGGTAGTTCAGCAGGCCCTCGGGCAGGAAGCCGCGCTCGCGGTACAGGTTGAGCGAGGACTCCGGGTCGCGCTTGGAGAGCTTCTTGTTGCCCTCGCCCATCACGTACGGCAGGTGGCCGAACTGCGGGATGCCGGTGGCGATGCCCAGCTCCATCAGCGCCTTGTACAGAGCGATCTGCCGGGGGGTGGAGGACAGCAGGTCCTCGCCGCGCAGCACGTGGGTGATCTGCATCAGTGCGTCGTCGACCGGGTTGACGAGCGTGTACAGCGGCGCGCCGTTGGCCCGCAGGATGCCGAAGTCCGGCACGTTCTCCGGGGTGAAGGTCAGCTCGCCGCGGACCAGGTCGGTGAAGGTGATCGGCTCGTCGGGCATCCGGAAGCGGACGATGGGCGTGCGGTGCTCGCCCTTGTACGCCTCCAGCTGCACGGTGGTCAGCTCGCGGCAGTGGCCGTCGTAGCCGGAGGGCTTGCCGGCGGCGCGGGCGGCCGCGCGGCGGGCGTCGAGCTCCTCGGTGGTGCAGTAGCAGTCGTACGCGTAGCCGCCGTCGCGGAGGCGCTGCGCGACGTCCGCGTAGATGTCCATGCGCTCCGACTGGCGGTACGGGGCGTGCGGGCCGCCCACCTCGGGGCCCTCGTCCCAGGTGAAGCCGAGCCAGCGCAGCGAGTCGAGCAGCTGGCCGTAGGACTCCTCGGAGTCGCGGGCCGCGTCGGTGTCCTCGATGCGGAAGACGAAGGTGCCGCCGTGGTGGCGGGCGAACGCCCAGTTGAACAGGGCGGTGCGGACCAGGCCCACGTGGGGGTTGCCGGTCGGGGAGGGACAGAAACGTACGCGGACGGGGGTCGCGTTAGCCACGCTTGATCACCTTGTTGGTGAGAGTGCCGATGCCTTCGATGGTGACGGCGACCTCGTCGCCGACGTTGAGGGGGCCGACTCCGGCCGGGGTCCCCGTGAGGATGACGTCGCCGGGGAGCAGCGTCATGGCCTCGGTGATGTGGACGACCAGGTCCTCGACGGAGCGGACCATGTCGCTGGTGCTGCCGAGCTGGCGCTGCCGGCCGTTCACGGTGCACTGGACGGCCAGGCCGGCGGCGATCGCCTCCGGGTCCAGGCCGGTCTCGATCCAGGGGCCGAGGGGGCAGGCGCTGTCGAAGCCCTTGGCCCGGGCCCACTGCTTCTCGCGCTGCTGGACGTCGCGCGCGGTGACGTCGTTGGCGCAGGTGTAGCCGAGGATCACGTCCTTGACCCGCTCGCGCGGGACCTCGCGGCACATGCGGCCGATGACCACGGCGAGCTCCGCCTCGTGGTGGAGGTCCTGGGAGAAGGAGGGGTAGGTGATCGGGTCGCCCGGGCCGACCACCGAGGTGGAGGGCTTGAAGAAGGTGATGGGGGCGTCCGGGACCTCGTGGCCGAGCTCGGCCGCGTGCTCCGCGTAGTTGCGGCCGACGGCCACGACCTTGTTGGGGAGCACGGGCGGCAGCAGCCGGACCTTGCTCAGCGGGACCTTCGTGCCGGAGAGCTCGAAGTCCCCGAACGGGATGCCCTTGATGATGTCGAGGACGAGCTCACCCTCGGCGCCGGGGGCGGTGTCGCCCTCGACTGCGCCGAACGCGACATTGCCGTCGATCGAGAACCTGGCGATGCGCACGTGCTGCGTCTGCCCCTCTTTGTATTTCCGCTGGCTGGAGTCTGCGGACTCCAGGCTAACGCGGCGGGCAGCGGCGCCCCGCGTCATTGCGCCGCCGGGCCGGCGGCGGGGCGTCTGCGCGCTCTGCTCCCGGGCTGCTCGCGGGCCGCTGCTACTGGGCGGCGGGGGCGGCCGGGGCGTGCATCAGCACGGTGCGGCGCGGGTTCGCGGTCTGGGTGGGCAGCTCGACGGCGTGCTCCGGAGCCTCGACGGCCTGCATCTCCTCGGCGTCCTTGAGGTGCGCGAGGGTGGTGCGGCGCGGGTTGGCTATGTTGCGGAACATCATCGTCGTCTTCATCGGAGTTTCGGGCCCTCGGCTCGGTCGTCGGTGGGGTTGTCGGTTCCGTCAACCCTGTAAAGGGCAAGGCTAAACATCCGATTCCCCGCCTGAACCGGGAAGTATTGGCCACGGCCGTGTGAGTTTGCTCACCTGTGACCCGACAATCCGGGCATAACAGTCAGTCAATTCGGGCACCGGAAACGGACATTGCGCCACTGAATCAGCCATTCCGCTCCTGATCATCTCGACTGGGACACCTTGCCAGCCTTGGCGTTTGGGCAGCGTAAGTCCGATTCGCCCTGAAAGCTGGCCCACATGGCGTAGTGCTCTCATCACGACTGGTGACCAACACTCCAGGCCGACACGCGCACCTTGTTGGAGATCCGCCACTGTGCTGGAATTCGCGGGACCGCCGCGGGAGACAGCCGGCGCGCAGGTGGCGCGAGACGCGCCGCGCGGCGGTGCAAGGAGAGAAAGACGCGCCGGTCACCGACGACCACCATGGGGCTGCGACGCCCCACGACTCGACACCGTCCCACCGGTCGCCCGGCGGGACGCCTGGTCCAGAGGTTGCGACGCTAGTGCAGGGACGATTCAAGAGGGATGGCAAGGGGTCTCCCCAGGCCCTTCAGGGCCGAGGGGAAGCTGCTGCGGAGCAGGACCCGCGCGGCGGGACCGACCGCGGCTCCTCGCCCCAGCACGCCCAGGGCCGCGGGCCCGCCATCGAAGGCGCAGGCCCCGACTCCTCCGAAGCCAAGGTCAAGGCCTCACGCCTCAAGCCCAAGGGCAAGACCAAGGGCAAGGGCGGCAAGGGCAAGGCCGCGACCGACGAGTCGGCCGAGAAGGACGCCTCGATACCGAAGGCCCCGCCCGGGCCCGGTTCCCGTCTGCACATGCAGAACTGGCGCATCAGCACGCGACTGGTGTCGCTGCTGACCCTGCCCGTCGTCGCCGCCACCACCCTCGGTGCCTTCCGTATCGACGACTCGCTGACCGACATCGCCCAGCTCGAGCACATGCAGCTGCTGACGACGATGACCCGGCAGGCCACCAACCTGGCCGCCGCGCTCCAGGAGGAGCGCGACCAGTCGGCCGGTCCGCTGTCGATCAACAAGACGGACAAGCCCGACAGCTTCGTCATGGGCGTCCGCTCGCAGACCGACGCCGCCGTCAAGGCCTTCGCCGCCGCGACCGACAAGGTCGACGCCACGGAGGACAAGGACGAGACCCTCAAGTCGATCCGCAACAACATCCTGCAGATCGGCCGCCAGCTCGGCGAGCTCGACGCGGTCCGCAAGAAGGCGTACCAGAACGGCGCCCAGCAGACCGTCACCGAGTACAACTCGCTGATCGTCTCGCTGCTCTCCCTCTCCCAGGACATGGCCCAGGCCACGTCCAGCCCGGAGATGATCAAGCGTACCCGTGCACTTGCGGCGTTCTCCTCCGCCAAGGAGTACGCCTCGATCCAGCGCGCGATCATCGCCGCTTCGCTGCCCGACGGCAACGAGAAGACCGCCGGCAAGCTGTCCGAGAACGACCGCCTGTACGCCCTCTCCGCGCTCCGCGGCGAGGGCCAGGCGAAGAAGACCTTCGAGCTCGTCTACCAGGGCAAGTCCGAGGAGCTCCTCGCGTCCCTCGGCGACGGCAACCCCGAGATCGGCAAGGCGGACCACTACGCCCGCCGTGTGCTGTCGGGTCCCGACCAGTTCTCCAAGGAGACCCAGTACAAGTCCTGGCTGGACTGGTACGACGCGGACGGCACCAAGCTCCAGGCCATGAAGGTCATCGAGCTCACCCTGCTCGAGGAGATGGAGCAGAAGGCCCGTGAGCTGAAGAACGAGTCGCAGCGCGACGCGATCATCAACGGTGCCCTGATCCTCCTCGTGCTCGGCGTCTCCCTCGTCGGCGCGTTCGTCATGGCCCGGTCCATGATCCGCTCGCTGCGCCGCCTGCAGGACACCGCGACCCGGGTCGCCCAGGACCGTCTGCCCGAGCTCGTCAAGCAGCTGTCCGAGTCCGACCCGCAGGACGTGGACACGTCCGTGGAGTCCGTCGGCCTGCACACCCGTGACGAGATCGGCCAGGTGGCCGCGGCCTTCGACGACGTGCACCGCGAGGCCGTCCGCCTCGCCGCCGAGCAGGCCCTCCTCCGGGGCAACGTCAACGCGATGTTCACCAACCTCTCGCGCCGCTCCCAGGGCCTCATCCAGCGTCAGCTGTCGCTCATCTCCGAACTGGAGTCGCGCGAGGCCGACCCGGACCAGCTGTCCTCGCTCTTCAAGCTCGACCACCTCGCCACCCGCATGCGCCGCAACGGCGAAAACCTCCTCGTCCTCGCGGGTGAGGAGCCGGGCCGCCGGTGGACCCGCCCCGTCCCGCTCGTCGACGTGCTCCGTGCCGCCGCGTCCGAGGTGGAGCAGTACGAGCGCATCGAGCTGGCGGCGGTGCCCGGCACCGATGTCGCCGGCCGCGTCGTCAACGACCTCGTGCACCTGCTCGCCGAGCTGCTGGAGAACGCCACCTCGTTCTCCTCCCCGCAGACCAAGGTCAAGGTCACCGGCCACGCGCTGCCCGACGGCCGCGTGCTCGTCGAGATCCACGACACCGGTATCGGCCTCTCCCCCGAGGACCTCGCGTCCATCAACGAGCGGCTCGCCGCGCCGCCCACCGTGGACGTCTCCGTCTCCCGCCGCATGGGCCTGTTCGTGGTCGGCCGCCTGTCCCTGCGACACGGCATCCGCATCCAGCTCCGCCCGTCCGACTCGGGCGGTACGACGGCCCTCGTCATGCTTCCGGTGGACGTCGCCCAGGGCGGCAAGAAGCCGGGCAAGGGCGGTCCCGGCGGCCAGGGCGGCCCCGGCGGCCCCGGCTCCGGCGGTCCGCAGGGCGGTCCCGGCGCCTCCGCCGGCCAGGGCTCCGGCCCGGGCGGCGGTGCCCGCCAGCCCGTGGGCGCCGGCCAGCGCGCCGGCATCGCCGCCGCGATGGGCCAGCGCGCCGCGCTGCCCGGTCAGGGCGGTCCCGGCGGGCGTCCGCAGGGCGGTCCCGGTATGCCCGCTGGTCCGGGCATGGCCGGCGGTCCCGGCATGGCGGGCGGTCCCGGCATGCCCGCCGCGCCGACCGGCCAGGGCCAGGGTGCCTTCGGCGGCGGTGCCCCGCTGCCGAACCGCGGTCCGGCGGGCGGCCCTGCCGACGGCCACCAGGCCCGTCCGGCCTCCGCTCCCTCCGGCCCGGCCGGCTTCCCGCAGGGCAACGGCTTCGAGCGGCCGCAGCCGCAGCAGCCCGGCTTCCCCACGGGCCCGGTCGGCCAGGCCCACGCCCAGCCCCAGGCTCCCGCCCCGGCTCCGCAGCGCGGCCCGCGGCCGCAGCTGCCGCCGCGCGGTGGCGCCGTGCGCCCGGAGCTCCCCGGCACCGGCGGCGCGCCCGCCCCGCAGACCGCCGGCTGGGGCGTCGACCCGGCCCGCCAGGGCGGCCAAGAGGTCCCGCGCGGCCACGACGAGCTCTCGGGCCCCGGCTCGACGGCCGAGTTCCCGCGCCCGGACTTCAACGCCCCGCCCCCGCAGGCCGGCCCCGCCTCCACCACCGGGCAGTTCGAGCGCCCGGACGTGCGCGGGCCGCTGGACCCGTCCACCACGGGCCAGTTCGCCCGGCCCGGCGGTCCCGGCGTCGGCGGCTACGCCCCCGGCCCGCAGGCCCAGCTGCCGCAGGCCCCCCAGCCGGAGGCGCTGCCCCCGGCCCAGGGCCTCGGCGGCGAGCGCAGCCCGATCTTCGACACGCTCGAGTCGAACTGGTACCCCCAGCAGGGCTCCCAGCCGACCGGGCAGATGCAGTCCACCGGGCAGATGCCGGCAGTGCCCCAGCACCCGCAGGCCGCCGCCCCGGCGCCCTCTCCGGCCACCCGCCAGCGCCCGCAGCAGCCGCTGCAGCGGCGCGGCCAGGAGCCCGCGGCCGAGCCGGCCCACACGGCGACCGGCACCACTCCGACCGTCAGCTGGAAGTCGTCGCCGAACGACGAGCTGATGCGGCAGGCCGAGCGCGTGCGCCAGCCCGCCGCCGGCGGCATCACCACCTCGGGGCTGCCGCGCCGGGTACCGCGGGCGAACCTCGTGGCCGGCACCGCACAGCAGCAGGCCGACACCCAGGCCGGCCCGCAGGTCAGCCGTTCACCGGACGACGTCCGCGGCCGTCTGACCAACCTCCGACGCGGTATCCAGCAGGGTCGCCAGGCCGGCAACAACGGACCGGCGACCGGCAGCTACCCCATCGACCCCACTTACCAGCAGGAGCGTTAGTTGAGTTCGATGAG
The DNA here is from genome assembly GCF_040636955.1 of Streptomyces sp. NPDC032472. Taxonomy (NCBI): domain Bacteria; kingdom Bacillati; phylum Actinomycetota; class Actinomycetes; order Kitasatosporales; family Streptomycetaceae; genus Streptomyces; species Streptomyces sp. NPDC032472. The sequence continues at coordinate 200,558 of NZ_JBEZVK010000001.1, read as the reverse complement.
CCAGGCGGCACAGAACCTGAACTGGTTGATCACCAACTTCGTGGACAACACCCCCGGGGTGTCCCACACGGTGGTGGTCTCCGCCGACGGCCTCCTTCTGGCGATGTCCGATGGATTCCCGCGCGACCGCGCCGATCAGCTGGCGGCCGTGGCCTCCGGGCTGACCTCGCTGACCGCCGGAGCCTCCCGCATCTTCGAGGGCGGACCCGTCAACCAGACCGTGGTCGAGATGGACCGGGGATTCCTCTTCCTCATGTCCATCTCCGACGGGTCCTCGCTCGCGGTGCTCGCGCACCCCGAGTGCGACATCGGCCTCGTCGGCTACGAGATGGCCCTCCTCGTGGATCGAGCGGGCACGGTCCTCACCCCGGACCTGCGCGCCGAACTGCAGGGAAGCCTGCTCATCTGACCCACCATCCTCCGGGCCGGACGGTACTTCCGGCCCGGGGGACCGGGGCTCCCGCCCCGGATCCCAGTACCACCGCCAGGCCGTCATACCATCCCCCCCACCGGCCGCCCCGTCAGACGGCACGCTGACCACTGCTGTCCAGCCCGGAGGATCAATGACCCCGCCCCCCGCCTACTCCGATGCGTACGACGACTCGTCGTACTCGGAGGGCGACCAGCCGCTCGTGCGCCCGTACGCCATGACCGGCGGACGGACCCGGCCGCGCTACCAGCTCGCCATCGAGGCACTGGTCAGCACCACGGCCGATCCGATGCACCTGTCCGGCCTGCTGCCCGAGCACCAGCGCATCTGCACGCTGTGCCGCGAGGTCAAGTCGGTCGCGGAGGTCTCCGCACTGCTGTCGATGCCGCTCGGTGTCGCCCGGATCCTCGTCGCCGACCTGGCGGAGGCCGGAATGGTGGCCATCCACCAGCCGGGCAACGGAGAGGCCGGCGGCACGCCGGACGTGACACTGCTCGAAAGGGTGCTCAGTGGACTTCGCAAGCTCTAACGGCGGGGCGGCTCGCTCCACCACCTCCGCGAAGATCGTGGTGGCCGGCGGCTTCGGCGTGGGCAAGACCACGTTCGTCGGCGCCGTCTCCGAGATCAACCCGCTGCGCACCGAAGCCGTCATGACCAGCGCCTCCGCCGGCATCGACGACCTCACCCACACCGGCGACAAGACCACCACCACCGTCGCCATGGACTTCGGCCGCATCACCCTCGACCAGGACCTCATCCTCTACCTGTTCGGCACCCCCGGCCAGGACCGCTTCTGGTTCATGTGGGACGACCTCGTCCGCGGCGCCATCGGCGCCGTCGTCCTCGTCGACACCCGCCGACTCGCCGACTGCTTCCCCGCCGTCGACTACTTCGAAAACTCGGGCCTCCCCTTCGTCATCGCCCTCAACGGCTTCGACGGACACCAGCCCTACACCCCCGAAGAAGTCCGCGAAGCACTCCAGATCGGCCCCGACGCCCCCATCATCACCACCGACGCACGCCACCGCGCCGACGCCAAGAGCGCCCTCATCACCCTCGTCGAACACGCCCTCATGGCACGACTGAAGTAACGGGATCGGCATGCGGACGGGGAAGGGCGGGCTGTGTCATGCGACACGGCCCGCCCTCCTCGTTCATAACGTTTCGACAGAGAATTGGCCTTCTTCGGGCACGGGGCGCGTTCGCCCGGTGTCGCTGTGCGCACAACTGGCCCCGTTTTTGCCGCCGCTCGCTCTTTATGTCCGTTTTATGTACGGCGGGCGGCTCCGGCAACGGCCGAATCCAACTGTTTGGAACACGGCCCTTGACCATGCTGGAATTCAACTAACTAGCTAGTAGCACCGCCGAGAGGTTGTTGGTCGAGTGAGGCGAAGCAACTCGAGCCCCGCGGATGAATCCGCGCGCGGCAACTTCACCCCGCCGCAGCGCGCGGCCGCGTCGCCCGTCGACGCGCCCGTGGAACCGCAGGCCAAGAGCGGCAACACCAGCAGGCTCTCGCCCCGCAACTGGCGCGTGGCCACCCGTCTGAACGCCATCCTGCTCCTGCCGGTCCTCGTCGGACTGGTCATGGGCGGCTTCCAGGTGAAGGGCTCCCTCGACACCTGGAACGAGGCCAAGGACGCCGAGAAGACGGCCCGCATCGTCCAGGCGGCGGCGGAATACGGCCAGGCCCTGCTCAACGAGCGCGACCTGACGGCCGAACCGCTGCTGAAGGGCGACACCAAGAACGAGGTCGTCACCAAGGCGTACAAGGCCACCGACGCGGCCCAGGAGAAGTTCGCCCAGGCCGTCAAGGACCTGCCGAAGAACCAGGGCCTGGAACGGCGCCTGGACCTCTTCCGCCAGGAGGAGCCGAAGCTGGAGCAGGTGCGCTCGCACGCGTACCAGGCCCAGGAGACGCCCAAGAAGAACCCCCCGAGCGCTTTCGGTCCCACTCCGACCGAGGACGGCTACCTGCTCGTCCAGCACTACCTGATGCAGTTCTCCAACGAACTCGGGCTCGGCACCGGCAACGTGACCAGCTACGGCCGCATGGTCTACGCGATCGAGCTGGCCAAGGCCGCCGAGTCGCTCCAGCGCGCCATCGGCACCCACCTGCTGGTCCGCCCGAACGAAGACGAGAACATCCGCAAGGCCCAGCTCGTCGCCTTCTCCTCGTACGCCTACCTTGAGGAAATCGCGATCGGCGAGTACGTCGCCGCCGGAACCGAGGACGACACCAACCGCCTCAAAGAGGTGATGGCCAAGAAGTCCCAGGAGTCCGCCGCCAAGCTCGCCGCCGCCAAGTCCCAGGCGGAGCAGGCCGGCACCCCCTTCAAGGTCCCGGCGGTCCCGGCCAACGGCTCCGTGCTGACCGCCATGACCGACGGCATAGCCAGCGGCGAGAAGCCCGCCGTCCTGGCCAAGAACGGCATCACGCCGCTGAGCTGGCAGGCCGCCGCCACCGGCAAGTTCGAGGGCTACGCCGAGGTCGAGAGGGAACTCCTCGACAAGGCCGTCAAGGACACCGTCGTGGTCTCCGACGACGCCCGCAACGCCGCCATCTGGACCGGTGCGGTCGTGGTCGTGGCCCTGCTCTTCGCGTTCATCCTGGCCGGCATGGTGGCCCGCCAGATGAGCCGCTCGATGCGCCGCCTGCGCGGCGCCGCGTTCGACGTCGCCGAGCAGCGCCTGCCGATGCTCGTCGACCAGCTCTCGCGCACCGACCCGGGCAAGGTCGACACCCGCGTCGCGCCGATCCCGATCGACTCCCAGGACGAGATCGGCGAGGTCGCCCGCGCCTTCGACCAGGTCCACCGGGAAGCGGTCCGGCTCGCCGCCGAGCAGGCCCTCCTGCGGGGCAACGTCAACGCGATCTTCACGAACCTCTCCATGCGCAACCAGTCGCTGATCGAGGGCCAGCTGTCGCTGATCACCGATCTGGAGAACAACGAGGCCGACCCGGACCAGCTGGAGAACCTCTTCCGCCTGGACCACCTCGCCACCCGTATGCGCCGCAACGGCGAGAACCTCCTCATCCTCGCGGGTGAGGAGCCGGGCCGCCGCTGGGACCAGCCGGTGCCCCTCGTCGACGTCCTGCGCGCCGCCTCCTCCGAGGTGGAGCAGTACGAGCGCATCGAGCTCGCGGGCGTCTCCGAGGCCGAGATCCACGGCCAGGCCGTGACCGACCTCGTGCACCTGCTCGCCGAGCTCCTGGAGAACGCCACCACGTTCTCCTCCCCCCAGACCAAGGTCCGTGTCAACGCCACGCGTCTGCCCGACGGCCGCGTCATGGTCGAGATCCACGACAAGGGCATCGGCCTGACCGCCGAGGACTTCGCGGACATCAACCACAAGCTGGCCAACCCGCCGACCGTGGACGCCGCGATCTCGCAGCGCATGGGCCTCTTCGTGGTCGGCCGCCTGGCGGACCGGCACAACATCCGCGTCCAGCTGCGCCCCTCGGGCGAGGCGGCCGGCACGACGTCGCTGGTCATGCTTCCCGACGCCATCACCCACGGTGGTGGTGGCGAGGGGATCCCGGACGACGAGTTCACCGTCTCCTCGATGATCCCGCAGCAGCAGACCCAGAACGCCGCCCCGCTGCGCACGGCGGCCGAGCTCGGCTTCGACGACTCCCGCTACGACAACCAGGGCGCCGAGGGCGGCCTGGACTCCGTGGGCCGCTCCCTGAGCCACCAGGAGCGCCGTGCGGCCCTCCAGGCCCAGCTGAACTTCCCGCAGGGCCAGGAGGAGTACTCCGAGCAGGAGTATGCGGAACCGCAGCCGGAGCACGGCTACCAGCAGTACCCCGAGTACGAGCAGCAGTCCGAGCAGGGCTACGACGCCTCGTACGACACCCGTCAGGCCCACGAGGCCTACGAGGCCTACCCGCAGCAGGAATACTCGTATCCGGAAGCGGGCTACCAGGAGCCGCAGCAGGACGCCCAGGCGTACGACGGCGGATACGATTCCCAGGCCCAGCACGCCGAATGGCCGGAGCAGAACACCTACTCCGGTGGCTATCAGCAGGGCTACGGGACCGAATCGGAACCCCCTCTCGCTCCCGAACCCGCCGCGGACCGCGTAGGCTTCGACCGTCCGGGCGCCGCTGCCGACACCGGTCACGAAATGACCGGAGCGGGCCTGCCGCGCCGCGGCAGCCAGCAGCAGTGGCAGCCGGCGCAGCAGGAAGCGGAGTCCCCCGGATCCCTCTTCGAGCAGCGGCCGCAGCGACAGCAGCAGCCCGCCGCCCCGGAGCGGGCCCCGGAACAGGACGAGGCGGCCGGCTCCGGCTGGCGCTCGAAGAACGACGAGCGCTGGCAGCAGGCCGGCAAGCTCCGCGAGCCGAAGGCGGGCGGGGTGACCTCGTCCGGTCTGCCTCGGCGGGTGCCCAAGGCCAACCTGGTCGAAGGCTCTGCGGAGACCACCCCGCAGGGCGGCCCCCAGGTCTCCCGCGCTCCGGAGGACGTCCGTGGCAGGTTGAGCAACCTGCGACGGGGTGTCCAGCAGGGACGCAGCGCGGGTACTGAGCAGTCAAGTAACAGCTATGACCAGGAGCGTTAGTGTGAGCCCGATGAGCCAGGCGGCACAGAACCTGAACTGGTTGATCACCAACTTCGTGGACAACACCCCCGGGGTGTCCCACACGGTGGTGGTCTCCGCCGACGGCCTCCTTCTGGCGATGTCCGATGGATTCCCGCGCGACCGCGCCGATCAGCTGGCGGCCGTGGCCTCCGGGCTGACCTCGCTGACCGCCGGAGCCTCCCGCATCTTCGAGGGCGGCGCCGTCAACCAGACCGTGGTCGAGATGGACCGGGGATTCCTCTTCCTCATGTCCATCTCCGACGGGTCCTCGCTCGCGGTGCTCGCGCACCCCGAGTGCGACATCGGCCTCGTCGGCTACGAGATGGCCCTCCTCGTGGATCGAGCGGGCACGGTCCTCACCCCGGACCTGCGCGCCGAACTGCAGGGAAGCCTTCTCAACTAGCAAACAGGCAGTGCGTTTCGCGTCATCGCACCGTAGGGTGCGGTGGCGCGGTTCCACAGGGAGTACTGCGTTCTTGGAGTCGGAGGAGGAGACGTGACAACACCCGGAGGACATCCTTACGGCGGCGCACAGCAGCCGCAGGGTGGGCACGACCAGAACCGCTTCAACTTCCCCTCGGCTCCCAGCCGGCCCGTGCCGGAGCACAACCCGTACCAGCAGACGTACGGCCAGCAACAGCAGCCCCAGGCGCCGCAGAGGCCCTCGCAGCAGCACCTCCGTGCTGCGCAGCCCCAGGCTCCGAAGGCGCACAACCCGCTGGTACGCCCGTACGCGATGACCGGCGGCCGGACCCGGCCGCGCTACCAGCTCGCCATCGAGGCGCTGGTCAGTACCACGGCGGATCCCGCTCGGATGCAAGGGCAGCTGCCCGAGCACCAGCGCATCTGCCGCCTGTGCCTGGAGATCAAATCCGTTGCGGAGATCTCGGCACTCCTCTCCATTCCTCTTGGTGTCGCCCGCATCCTCGTCGCCGACCTGGCGGAGGCGGGCCTTGTCGCCATTCACCAGCCCGGCGGCGACGAATCTGCCGGCGGCCAGCCAGATGTGACACTGCTCGAAAGGGTGCTCAGTGGACTTCGCAAGCTCTAACGGCGGGGCGGCTCGCTCCACCACCTCCGCGAAGATCGTGGTGGCCGGCGGCTTCGGCGTGGGCAAGACCACGTTCGTCGGCGCCGTCTCCGAGATCAACCCGCTGCGCACCGAAGCCGTCATGACCAGCGCCTCCGCCGGCATCGACGACCTCACCCACACCGGCGACAAGACCACCACCACCGTCGCCATGGACTTCGGCCGCATCACCCTCGACCAGGACCTCATCCTCTACCTGTTCGGCACCCCCGGACAGGACCGCTTCTGGTTCATGTGGGACGACCTCGTCCGCGGCGCCATCGGCGCCGTCGTCCTCGTCGACACCCGCCGACTCGCCGACTGCTTCCCCGCCGTCGACTACTTCGAAAACTCGGGCCTCCCCTTCGTCATCGCCCTCAACGGCTTCGACGGACACCAGCCCTACACCCCCGAAGAAGTCCGCGAAGCACTCCAGATCGGCCCCGACGCCCCCATCATCACCACCGACGCACGCCACCGCGCCGACGCCAAGAGCGCCCTCATCACCCTCGTCGAACACGCCCTCATGGCACGACTGCGGTAGTCGTCCTGCGCCGGCCCCGCCGGACGCCCTGCGTATGCGAAGGCCCCCCGTGTCCCTGCCGGCACGGGGGGCCTCGCCGTTGGGTACGGGGCATGGGGGCATGGGCGGCATGGGGGGCACGTGGGTCCAGGGCTTCTCCAGGGGCACGGGGGGCTTCGCCAGGGGATCCCCGCCCCGGACATGCGTCAGGCCCCGCACCCTTCCGGATGCGGGGCCTGACGGCGTACTGCGGGTCAGCCCTGCCAGCTGTGCGGGGCGCGGAAGCCCAGGGTGCGCTCCAGGCGGCGCCAGCCGGCCTGGGAGCCGATCCGGTGCACCGGGCGGGCCTGCGGGGTGGCGGCGGCGCGGGCGAGCAGGATCGCGGTGATCGCGGCCAGCTCCTCCGGCTCGGCGTTGCCCTTCTCGACGCGCAGCAGGGTGTCGGCAGTCTTGCTCATGTGTGGCAGGTCTCCTTCGCTCGTTACTGCGGCGGGTTGCCGTGCTTGCGGGACGGCAGGTCGGCGTGCTTGCTGCGGAGCATCGCAAGGGCGCTGATCAGCGTCTCGCGGGTGTCGGCGGGGTCGATGACGTCGTCGACGAGGCCGCGCTCGGCCGCGTAGTACGGGTGCATCAGCTCGGCCTTGTACTCCTTGACCATGCGGGCGCGCATGGCCTCCGGGTCCTCGGCCTCCGCGATCTGCTTGCGGAAGATGACGTTCGCGGCGCCCTCGGCGCCCATGACCGCGATCTCGTTCGTCGGCCAGGCGTAGGTGATGTCCGCGCCGATGGACTGCGAGTCCATGACGATGTACGCGCCGCCGTAGGCCTTGCGCAGGATCAGGCTGATCCGCGGGACGGTGGCGTTGCAGTACGCGTACAGCAGCTTCGCGCCGTGGCGGATGATGCCGCCGTGCTCCTGGTCGACGCCCGGCAGGAAGCCGGGGACGTCCAGCAGCGTGATGATCGGGATGTTGAAGGCGTCGCACATCTGGACGAAGCGCGCGGCCTTCTCGGAGGCCTCGATGTCGAGGACGCCGGCCAGGTGGGCGGGCTGGTTGGCGACGATGCCGACGACCTGGCCGTCGAGACGGGCCAGGGCGCAGATGATGTTGCGCGCCCAGCGCTCGTGGATCTCCAGGACGTCGCCGTCGTCGACGAGCTCCTCGATGACCTTGTGCATGTCGTACGGGCGGTTGCCGTCCGCGGGGACCAGGTCCAGCAGGACGTCCGAGCGCCGGTCGGCGGGGTCGGAGGTCTCGTGGACCGGGGGGTTCTCGCGGTTGTTGGAGGGCAGCATCGAGATGAGGTAGCGCACCTCGGCGATGCAGGTCTCCTCGTCGTCGTACGCGAAGTGCGCGACGCCGGAGGTCTCGGCGTGCACGTCGGCGCCGCCGAGGCCGTTCTGGGTGATCTCCTCACCGGTGACGGCGCGGACGACGTCGGGGCCGGTGATGAACATCTGCGAGGTGTCGCGGACCATGAAGACGAAGTCCGTCAGGGCGGGCGAGTACGCGGCGCCGCCGGCGCAGGGGCCCAGCATCACCGAGATCTGCGGGATGACACCCGAGGCCTTGGTGTTGCGCTGGAAGATGCCGCCGTAGCCGGCGAGGGCGGAGACGCCCTCCTGGATGCGGGCGCCGGCGCCGTCGTTCAGGGAGACCAGCGGGGCACCGGCCGCGATGGCCATGTCCATGATCTTGTGGATCTTGGCGGCGTGGGCCTCGCCCAGCGCACCGCCGAAGATGCGGAAGTCGTGCGCGTAGACGAAGACGGTGCGGCCTTCGACCGTGCCCCAGCCGGTGATGACACCGTCGGTGTACGGCTTCTTTGCCTCGAGGCCGAAGCCGCTCGCGCGGTGGCGGCGCAGCTGCTCGACCTCCTTGAAGGAACCCTCGTCGAGGAGCAGGGCGATGCGCTCGCGCGCAGTCAGCTTGCCCTTCGCGTGCTGGGCCTCGGTCGCCCGGTCACTCGGTCCACGCCGCGCCTGCTCGCGCAGGGAGTGCAGCTCGGCCACGCGGCCGCGGGCGTCCGTCGGCTCGCTCGGAGTCTGGTCCACTACGGTCATGTACCGACCTTACGAAGCGGTCCATGAAAAACCTCCGTTGGTTCTGCACAGTCTCGGCCGTGTTCCGCTGTCCGGCCCGCACAGAACCGCGAAGTCATGCGCGGAGTCCACCAGGCAAGACCATCTTCCGTTGTGGTTATCCCACAAAACGAGCCGACACCTCGTCCTGTTGTTGAAATTTCAACGGATTGGCTCTACGGTAAATGTCGTTGAAGGTTCAACGAACTCGGCTTCGCGTGAGGCCGAGCACCTGACTCCCGAGGAGGAAGCCATGGGTCTGTTCACCCGCCGCAACCAGGACCGCACCACCGCCGCCGCCCCCGCCGTGGACCCGGCCCTGGCCGCGCTCACCGGCGACTACGCCATCGACGCCGCCCACAGCAGCATCGGCTTCACCGTCCGCCACGCGATGGTGACCAACGTCCGCGGCAGCTTCGGCGACTACGTGGGCTCGCTCCACCTGGACGGCAGCGACCCCTCCCGCTCCACCGCCTCCATCGACGTGAAGATCGCCTCCGTGGACACCGGCATCGCCGACCGCGACGCCCACCTGCGCGGCGACGACTTCTTCGCGGCCGAGTCCTTCCCGGTGATGAGCTTCCGCTCCACCGAGGCGGCCCGGGTCGGCGGGAACACGTACCGCATCACCGGCGAGCTGACGATCAAGGACGTCACCCGCCCGCTCAGCATCGACCTGGAGTTCAACGGCTCCGCCACGGACGTGTACGGCAGCGAGCGCGTCGGGTTCGAGGGCTCCGCCGAGATCCTGCGCTCCGAGTGGGGCCTGACCTGGAACGCGGCGCTGGAGGCCGGCGGCGTCATGGTCAGCGACAAGGTGAAGCTGACGTTCGACATCTCGGCCGTCAAGCAGGGCTGACCTCCCGCCCCACCCACGGCGTCGGACCCGGGGGCGGCCTAGAAGCCGCCCCCGCCGTCGAAGCCGCCTCCGCCGCCGAAGTCCCCGCCTCCGAAGTCGGAGGCGTCGAAGTCGGCCCCGGAGAAGTCCCCGCCGCCGAAACCGCCGCCCAGGTCGGAGGCGTAGGCCGGACCGGGGGCCATCATCGAGCCCAGCATGGTGCCGACCAGCAGGCCGGGCAGCACGCCGCCGCCGAAGTACCCGCCGGCCCAGGGGCCGTACGCGGGTCCGGCGTCGTAGTACGGGCGCGGCCCGTAGTCGGTGTCGACCGTGCGGACCATCGGGTCCCTGCCCTCGCGCAGCCGGACCGCATCCGCCGCGCAGACCGGGACCGTGCGCACCGCCCCGCCGGCCGGGGCCCAGTCGGCGTCCTCGGTGCTCGGCCCGTGCCGCGGGTCGAAGAAGCAGGGCGGGCGCCGCTCGGGCAGCTGCCTGCCCTGGCGCCGCGCATCGAGGCGGGCGAGGGCGAAGCGGCCGTCCTCCAGGGCCTGCGTGACCCCGCGGACCTCCTCCGGCCGGGTCACCGCGGCCATGATGTCCTTGGCCTTCTCGTACGAGTCGAGGGCCTGGCCGTAGTCGGCGCGCATGGCGTCGTCGGCGCCGCGCTCGCCGGGGTGGAAGTCCAGCCGGTCGAGCTCCTCGCCGAAGGCGGTGATGTCCTCGTCGACGACCACGCGCAGCTTCTCCAGGGCCGCGCGCTCCTCTTCCTCCCGCCGCCTGCGGCTGCGCCGGGCCAGGGCGTAGGCCCCGCCGCCGCCCACGACCACGAGCGCGGCGAGGGTCACCAGCCCGCCGACCGGGACGCCCCCGGTGCCGGCGGAGGAGCCGCCGCTCCAGGAGGCCGGGGCGTGGCCCTTGACCTGGAGGAGGGCCTGGTCGACGAAGTTGTCCAGCTGGGTGGCGGCGTCCACCGGGCCGCCCGCCTTCACCGCGTCGGTGAGGTTGCGGACGGCGTTGACCGGCATGACGGCCTTGTCCGCGCCGGCGTTGAAGCCGTCGCCGAGCCGGATCGCGTACAGCCCGGTGATGCCCGTCTCCGCCCTGACCGTGCGCAGCACGCTGTCGGCCGGGAACTCCCCGGTGGCCGGCAGCACCGCGACGAAGACCGGCTTCCCGGCGTCCTTGATCTTCTTTGCGAGCGCGTCCGCGCGGTCCTTCGGCAGCTGGGCGGAGGCGCGCGGGTCGACGTAGACGGGGCTCTGCTTCAGGGCCTCCGCCACGGCGGCCGGGCCGGTGGCCGCGGAGGCCTGCGGCGCTGCCGCGACGAAGACCGCGCACAGCGCCAGCAGCACACCGGACAGTACGGATATCAGCCTGGTCCTCATACTCCCGACGCTACCGGAACCGCCTCTTTCCCGTGTGAGACGGACATAAGGTCACCCGGTGGCGGGGGCTGGGGCGGGGTCTACTCGGCCGGTTCGATACCCGCGTGCAGGAGGCCGTACGTGAAGGCGTCCTCGAGGGCCTGCCAGGAGGCCGCGATCACGTTCGGGGCGACGCCCACCGTGGACCACTCCCGGGTGCCGTCCGTGGTGGAGATCAGGACCCGGGTCGTGGACTCGGTGCCGTGCTTGCCCTCCAGGATGCGGACCTTGTAGTCGATCAGCTCGAACTTCTCCAGCTGCGGGTAGAAGCGCTCCAGGGCCACCCGCAGCGCCCGGTCCAGCGCGTTGACCGGGCCGTTCCCCTCGGCCGTGGCGACGATCCGCTCGCCCTTGGCCCACAGCTTCACCGTGGCCTCGTTGGCGTGGGTGCCGTCCGGGCGGTCCTCGACGATCGCGCGCCAGGACTCCGTGCGGAAGTACTTGCGGGCCCGTCCCTCGACCTCGGCGCGCAGCAGCAGCTCGAAGGAGGCGTCCGCGGCCTCGTAGGTGTAGCCGGAGAGCTCGCGCTCCTTGACCCGCTCCACCACGCGGGCGACCAGTGCGCGGTCTCCGCCGAGGTCGACGCCGAGCTCCTTGCCCTTGAGCTCGATGGAGGCCCGGCCGGCCATGTCGGAGACGAGCATCCGCATGGTGTTGCCGACCCGCTCGGGGTCGATGTGCTGGTACAGGTCCGGGTCGACCTTGATGGCGGAGGCGTGCAGGCCCGCCTTGTGCGCGAAGGCGGAGACGCCGACGTACGGCTGGTGCGTGGACGGGGTGAGGTTCACGACCTCGGCGATGGCGTGCGAGATGCGGGTCATCTCGGCGAGCGCCCCCTCGGGGAGGACCGTGCGCCCGTACTTGATCTCCAGTGCGGCGACGACGGGGAAGAGGTTGGCGTTGCCGACCCGCTCGCCGTAGCCGTTGGCCGTGCACTGGACGTGGGTGGCCCCGGCGTCGACGGCGGCCAGGGTGTTGGCGACGGCGCAGCCGGTGTCGTCCTGGGCGTGGATGCCGAGGCGGGCCCCGGTGTCGGCGAGGACGGTGGAGACGACCGCGGCGACCTGCGCGGGCAGCATGCCGCCGTTGGTGTCGCAGAGGATGACCACGTCGGCGCCGGCCTCGTGGGCGGTGCGCACGACGGACTTGGCGTACTCGGCGTTGGCCCGGTAGCCGTCGAAGAAGTGCTCGCAGTCGACGAAGACGCGGCGGCCTTGGGAGACCAGGTAGGAGACGGTGTCGCTGACCATGGCGAGGTTCTCGTCCAAGGTGGTGCGCAGGGCGAGCTCGACGTGGCGGTCGTGCGACTTGGCGACGAGGGTGATCACCGGGGCTCCGGACTCCAGCAGGGCCCGCACCTGCGGGTCCTCGGCGGCCGAGCCGCCCGCGCGCCGGGTCGCGCCGAAGGCGACGAGCTGGGCGTGCTTGAAGTCGATCTCGGCGCGGGCCCGGGCGAAGAACTCGGTGTCGCGGGGGTTGGCGCCGGGCCAGCCGCCCTCGATGAAGCCCACTCCGAACTCGTCCAGGTGCCGGGCGATCGTCAGCTTGTCCGCGACGGTGAGGTTGATGCCCTCACGCTGGGCGCCGTCGCGCAGGGTGGTGTCGAAGACGTGGAAGCCGTCGCCGGGTCCCTGCGCGGGCGCTGTCGCCTCGGTCGTCGTCATGCTGTCTGACTCCTGTCGGATGAGTGGTTCCGGATGCCCGGGATCCACTGCCCCCATCATGCGCGCGCAGTGCCGTCCCGGCCGGAATGGAGGCCGGTAAACGAAAAGACCCCTCGCGGGTGCGAGAGGTCTGCGCGCGGGTCTGGGGCACGGTGGCCGCCTCCGCGAAGGTTGTCCACGGTTCAGCGGTCACTGCGGACCGGCGCGCTGCTGCCGATAATCATGAGCTGAGCAAGCACGTCCGCAGTGTGTCACAGGGTGCCACCGCAGGGCCGGGCCGTCTCACGATACGAGAGACTGGTCCAGGAATTCCGAGACGTGGGCCAGGATGTCCCCTCGCCCGATCCCGGGCAGGCCGACGGCGACCTGGATGCTGAACCCGTCGAGCAGGGCCCGCAGCCGGGCCGCGTACCGGTCGGGGTCCACGGGGCGGAACTCGCCGCGCGAGACGCCCTCGGCGAGCAGGGCCACCAGATCGCGGTGCCAGGCGCCCTCGATGGCGGCCTGCCGGTCGCGTTCGGCCGGGCCCGCGTTCTGCGAGCGGTTCCAGACCTCCAGCCACAGCGTCCAGTGCGGGTCCCGGGCCTCGTCGGGGACGTAGAGGTCCACGTACGCCTGCAGTCGCTCGCGGGCCGTGCCGCGGCGGCCGAGCAGGGACCGCCGCTCGGCGCCCAGGGCCGCCTCGCTCCACTCCAGCGTCTGCAGCAGGAGCTCGTCCTTGCTGCCGAAGTAGTAGAGGAGGTGGCCGCTGCTCATGCCGACCTGGCGGCCGAGGCCGGCCATGGTCAGCCCGTCCAGGCCGCGCTCGGCGATCGTGGCCATGGCGGCGGCGAGGACCTCCTCGCGCGGCGGCGCGTTCTTCCGTGCCGCGCGTACTCCACCGGCCGCCATGGTCCACTCCTCGTCGATCGGCCTCGGCTCACACCTTCGGCTGCTGCTGGGTGATGCAGTGGATACCGCCACCCCCGGCGAAAATCGTACGTGCGTCAACGAGGGTCACGGTCCGCTCGGGGAACAGTCCGCGGAAGATCTCCGCGGCCTCCTCGTCGCGCGGGTCGTCGAAGGCGCACAGCACCACGCCGCCGTTGCAGAGGTAGTGGTTGATGTACGAGTAGTCGACCCACTCGCCGTCCTCCTCCAGCACGGTCGGCGCGGGGATCTCCACGACCTCCAGCCGGCGGCCCTGCGCGTCGGTGGAGGCGCGCAGGATGGCGGCGATGGTCTTGCACCGCTCGTGGTCCGGGTGGGCCGGGTCCGGCTGGGTGTGGACCATGACCACGCCGGGCCGGGCGAAGGCGGCCACGATGTCGACGTGGCCCTGGGTCCCGTAGGTGCCGTAGTCGCCGGCCAGGCCGTACGGGAGCCAGATCGCCTTGGTGGTGCCGAGGTGGGCGTGGATCTCGGCCTCGACCTGCTCGCGGGTCCAGCCGGGGTTGCGGCCCTGGCCGAGCTGCACGGTATCGGTGAGGAGCACGGTGCCCTCGCCGTCGACGTGGATGGCACCGCCCTCGTTGACCAGGGAGGTGCTGTACGTACGGGTGCCGGCCAGGTCCGAGACGTGCCGGGCGATCTTGGAGTCGTGGTCCCAGCGGGCCCACTCCTGGGCGCCCCAGCCGTTGAAGGTCCAGTCGACCGCGGCCAGGCCGCCCCGGCCGTCGGTGACGAAGGTCGGGCCGATGTCGCGCATCCAGGCGTCGTCGAGCTCGCGCTCCACGACCGTGAGCTCGTGGCCCTCGCCGGCCCCGGCGATGGCGCGGGCGCCCTCGGCGTCGCCCGGGGAGACGACGAGGGTCAGGGGCTCGTACATGCGCACGGCGCGGGCGACGGCGCCCCAGGCCTCGCGGGCCTCGGCGAGCTCCTGGTCGTTGGTGAAGGTCGGGTTGGGGCTGGGCCAGGCCATCCAGGTCCGCTCGTGGGGCGTCCACTCGGCGGGCATCCGGAATCCGTCGGCAACGGGCTTGGTCATGGAAGGGTCCTTAAGGGCTGGGCCGGCTGGGGGGGCGGTGCCGGCTTACAGGAAGTACAGGCGGTTGAGGGAGACCGATTCGGCCGCTTCGGAGCGCAGCGGGTCCCCGTCGAGGGTGACGAGGCCGCTGCGCGCGTCCACATCGACCGCGCCCACCCGGGAGTTGAGGAGCAGGTCCGCGGGGCCGATGCCGCGGGTGCCGCGGACGGCGACGCGGCGGCGCCGGGTCGGCATCGCGTCGCCGCCCAGGGCCGCTGCGGCGGCGGAGACGAAGGCGACGGAGATGTCGGCGGCGGTGGCCCCGTACGAGCCGAACTGCGGGCCCAGGACCAGCGGTTCGCAGGTGTCGGTGGCGGCGTTGGGGTCGCCGGTGACTCCGTAGGCGGGGAAGCCGGACTTGAGCACGAGCTGGGGCTTGGCGCCGAAGAACTGCGGGCGCCACAGCACGATGTCGGCGAGCTTGCCGACCTCGATGGAGCCGATCTCGTGGGCCAGGCCGTGGGCGATGGCCGGGTTGATGGTCAGCTTGGCCATGTAGCGCAGCACGCGGGCGTTGTCGTCGCCCTCGCCGTCGCCGTCCAGCGGGCCGAGCTCGCCCTTCATCTTGGCGGCCATCGCGAAGGTGCGCCGGATGGTCTCGCCGGCCCGGCCCATGCCCTGGGCGTCGGAGGAGGTGATGCCGATCGCGCCCAGGTCGTGCAGGACGTCCTCGGCGCCCATCGTGCCCGCCCGGATCCGGTCCCGGGCCATGGCCGCATCGCCCGGCAGGTCCGGCTTGAGGTCGTGGACGGAGACGATCATGCCGTAGTGCTCGGCGACCGCGTCCCGGCCGAAGGGCAGGGTGGGATTGGTGGAGGAGCCGATCACGTTCGGCACGCCCGCCATCTTCAGCACGTTGGGTACGTGTCCGCCGCCGCAGCCCTCGATGTGGAAGGCGTGGATGGTCCGGCCCTCCAGCACCCGCAGGGTGTCCTCGACCGACAGGCACTCGTTCAGGCCGTCCGAGTGCAGGGCCACCTGCACGTCGTGCTCCTCGGCCACCCGCAGTGCGGTGTCCAGCGCCCGGGTGTGGGCGCCCATGTCCTCGTGGACCTTGAAACCGGAGGCACCGCCCTCGGCCAGCGCCTCCACCAGCGGGGCCGCCTCGGAGGAGGAGCCGCGGGCGAGGAAGCCGATGTTGACGGGCCAGGCGTCGAAGGCGTTGAAGGCGTGCTTCAGGGCCCACGGGGAGTTGACGCCGACGCCCCAGACGGGGCCGAACTCCTGGCCGATGACGGTGGTGACACCGGCGGCGAGGGAGGCCTCCATGATCCGCGGGGAGAGCAGGTGGACGTGGGTGTCGACGGCGCCGGCGGTGGCGATGAGGCCCTCGCCGGAGACGATGGACGTTCCGGTGCCGACGACGACGTCGACCCCGTCGAGGGTGTCGGGGTTGCCGGCCCGGCCGATCGCGTGGATGCGGCCCTCGCGGATGCCGATCGACACCTTCCCGATGCCGAGGACGGCGTCGATGACCAGGACGTTGCTGATCACGACGTCGCAGGTCTCGCGGACCGCGGCGGCCTTCAGGTGCAGCCCGTCGCGGGCGGTCTTGCCGAAGCCGGCCAGGAACTCGTCGCCGGGCTTCTGGGCGTCGTGCTCGACGCGGACGGTGAGCCCCGAGTCGCCGAGCCGGACGCGGTCGCCGGCGCGGGGGCCGAAGACGGCGGCGTACTCGTGCGGGTCGATGTGCCGGCTGCCCGGCGCGCAGTGGTCGCTGTGCTTGGTCTGCCGGCTCACGCGCGGTCTCCTTCCGTGCCGTCGGGGGCGCTGCTGTCAGAGGTGCTGTCCGCGGCGCTGTCGCCGGTGCCGAGGTAGCCGCAGGCCGCGGCGCGGCGCAGGGCCTCCTCCTTGGCCCCGGGGGCGTCGAGCGGGCCGTCGACCAGCCCGGCGAAGCCGATGGCGATGCGGTCGCCGCCGATGGGGACGAGGCCGACCTCGCCCTCGCCGTGCGGGTCGAAGCGCACGGAGGAGCCGGCGGGGACGCACAGGCGCATGCCGTAGGCCGCGGCGCGGTCGAAGTCGAGGCGGGGGTTGGCCTCGAAGAAGTGGAAGTGGGAGGTGACGCTCACCGGCACGCCGGCCGTGTTGCGCACCTGCAGGGTCACCACCGGCTCCGGCTGGGGGGCGCCGGGGCCGGGCACGACCGCTCCGGGGGCGTCCTCGCCGAGCGAGGCGGCGCCGCGGATCGGGGCCGAGACCACCGCGAGGCGGGAGCCGTCGTCGAAGACGGCCTCCACGTGCACCTCGGTGACCACGTCGGCCACGCCGGGCAGGACGTCGTCGGGGCCCAGCACGCTGCGGGCCTCCTCGATCGCCTCCGCCAGGCGCTTGCCGTCGCGCGCGGCCTCGCAGACCGTGTCCGCGATCAGCGCCGTGGCCTCGGGGACGTTGAGCCGCAGCCCCCGGGCCCGCCGGGCCCGGGCCAGTTCCGCGGCGCTGCGCAGCAGCAGCCGGTCGCGCTCCGTAGGGGTCAGCCGCACGCCGATCCACCACCTTTTGAGTCGATGGGTTAGAGCATCACTCTAACTCTTCATTTCTCTGCAATGAAGCATTGACCTCGCACCAGGGCTTAGGTCACATTGAGTGTCGCTCAAACAAAAACGGAACCACATCCCCCGCTCTGCCAAGGGAGCCCCCCCATGCCCATCGAACAGCGCGGAGTCGACACGATCCCGGAGGAGGAGCGGACGAGCAGCCCCAAGGACCTGCTCTCGATCCTGCTCGGCTCCAACCTCTGTCTCGGCGTGATCGTGTTCGGCTGGCTGCCCCCGTCCTTCGGCCTCGGCCTGTGGCCCTCGATCACCGCCGTCGTGGCCGGCACCCTCGCCGGCATCGCCTTCACCGCGCCGCTGGCGCTGGTCTCCCTGCGCACCGCCACCAACCTCTCGACCTCCAGCGGCGCCCAGTTCGGCGTCCGCGGCCGGCTCGTGGGCTCGGTGGTGGGCCTGCTGCTCGCCCTCGGCTACACCGCGCTCACGCTGTGGATCGGCGGCGACGTGATGGTCGGCACCCTCGCCCGGCTCGTCGGGCTGCCGGACACCGGCCTCACCCACGCCGCGATGTACGGACTACTGGCCGCGTTCACCGTGGTCGGGGCCGTTTTCGGCTACCGGCTGCTGCTGCGCATGAGCAAGGCGCTCTCCATCGGCATGGTCGTCCTGCTGGCGATCGGCATCTACGCCTACGCCCCCGGCTTCACCACCGCCGCCCCGCCGGACACCTCGTACCTGCTCGGCTCCTTCTGGCCGACCTGGATACTCGCCGCCGTCGCCGCCGGGCTCAGCGGGCCCGTCGCCTTCATCACCCTGCTCGGCGACTACACGCGCTACGTCTCCCCGCGTGCGCACAGCCCCCGGAAGGTCTACTGGGCCACCTGTCTGGGCCTGCTGGCCGGCCTGCTGGTCCCACAGCTCTTCGGCACCTACACGGCCCTCGCCTCGCGGGCCGGCGCCGACTACGCCGGGCCGCTCGTGGAGGCCTCGCCCTTCTGGTACCTCGTCCCGCTGCTGCTCGCCGCAGCAGCCGGCTCGGTGGGCAACGCCGGCCTGATGCTCTACTCCATGGGCCTCGACCTGGACGCCATCGTGCCGAAGGCCACCCGTACGAAGGCCACCGTCATCGCCGCGGTCGTCGCCACCGCCTTCGTCTTCTTCGGCTCCTTCGAGTGGGACGTGCAGTCCGCGATGACCTCCTTCGTGCTGCTGCTGACCGCGATCGGCACCCCCTGGGCCGTGATCACCCTGATCGGCTACGTGCGCTGCCGCGGCGAGTACGACGCCGATTCCCTCCAGGTCTTCAACCGTCGGGCCCGCGGCGGCGTCTACTGGTACAGCGGCGGGTGGAACCTGCGCGCCACCGCCTCCTGGGCGGCGGGTGCGGCGGTCGGCCTCGCCGCGGTGTCGACCCCGCTGTACGAGGGCCCGCTGCTGGCCCTCACCGGCGGGGTGGACTGCAGCTTCATCCTGTCGGGGCTGGTCGGCGGTGCCGTGTACGCGGTGCTGACGGTCCGGCCGCAGGCGGCACCGGCCGCCGAGCCGGCGGAACGGATAGCGGTGGCGGTCGAACAGTAGGCCGCCCGCGAGCGACACGGGGAGGCGTCGTGGAAGAAGTCGCACATGTGGCGGTGTCGATCGTCAGGGGGATCGCGAGCCTGGCCTACATGGTGGGCGACGGCCTGCTGGCCGTGGCCGGCCCGGAGGGCCCGGTCAAGGAGCGCAGGAAGCAGGACGGCGAGGCGGACGAGGAGCGCTGACCACGCTCCCCCGTCCCCGCAACGGCCGAAGGCCCCCGCAGCGCGGGGGCCTTCGGGTGTCCCGGGGGGTGTGCGCTAGCCGAGCGGGTGCATCCAGCCGTGGGTGTCGGCGCGGTGGCCGGTCTGGAGGTCCAGCAGCGCCTTGCGCAGCTTCATGGTGACCTCGCCGGGCTCGCCGTCGCCCTGGGTCCAGTTGGCGCGCTCGGACTTCACCGAGCCGACCGGGGTGATGACGGCGGCGGTGCCGCAGGCGAACACCTCGGTCAGGGTGCCGTTCTCGTTGTCGCGCTTCCAGTCCTCGGTGGAGATACGTCCCTCCTCGGCGGTGTAGCCGAGGTCCCGGGCGATGGTGAGGAGCGAGTCGCGGGTGATGCCGGGCAGCAGCGAGCCGGTCAGCTCCGGGGTGACGATGCGGTCGCCGTACACGAAGTACAGGTTCATGCCGCCCATCTCCTCGATCCAGCGGTGCTCGACGGCGTCCAGCCAGACCACCTGGTCGCAGCCGTGCTCGGCCGCCTGCGCCTGCGCGACGAGGGAGGCCGCGTAGTTGCCGCCGGTCTTGGCCGCGCCCGTGCCGCCCTTGACGGCGCGCACGTACTCCTCCGAGAGCCAGACGGAGACCGGCTTGACGCCTCCGGGGAAGTACGCGCCGGCCGGCGAGGCGATGACCATGAAGAGGAACTCGTTGGCCGGGCGGACGCCGAGGCCGACCTCGGAGGCGAACATGAAGGGCCGCAGGTACAGCGAGGCCTCGCCGGACGAGGGCACCCAGGCGCTGTCCTGCTTGATGAGCGCGTCGCAGGCCTCGATGAACAGCTCGGTCGGCAGCTCCGGCATCGCCATGCGGCGGGCGGAGGCCTGGAAGCGCTCGGCGTTGGCCTGCGGGCGGAAGGTGGCGACGGTGCCGTCGGGCTGGCGGTAGGCCTTGAGCCCCTCGAAGATCGTCTGCGCGTAGTGCAGGGTCATGTTCGCCGGGTCGATCGACAGCGGCGCGTACGGGACCAGCTCGGCGTCGTGCCAGCCGCGTCCCTCGGTCCACTTGATCGTCACCATGTGGTCGGTGAAGTGGCGGCCGAAGCCGGGGCTGGCCAGGATCGCCTCGCGCTCCGCATCGGACAGCGGGTTCGAGGATGGCTTGAGCTCGATCGTGGGCGTCGTCATGAGTGCTTGTCCTTCACCGGTTGTGTATGGCGGACCGCGCTCACGGCGTACTAGGACGTCCGAGCTTCCCCGCATTCCGCGGCCTCGCGTTCGATTATCGCCCGCGCGATCGCTTCGGTGAAGCGGGGAGTATGCGGCCCAGGGGAGATGGTGGCACCCGGGGCCGCACAGGAAAAGCCGCCGGGTGCGATGGTCGCGCGACCCGGCGGCTTCCTGGGGTGGAGCTGCCGGGTCAGCCGGCTACTCGTGCGGCGAGCGCGTCGCCGATCTGGTCGGTGGTGCGGAAGGTGCCGTCGCGCTCCGCGAGGTCGGCCGAGACGGCGTCCTCGATGCGGACGGCCTGCGCCTCGAAGCCGAGGTGGCGCAGGAGGAGGGCGACGGACAGGATCGTGGCGGTCGGGTCGGCCTTGCCGGTGCCCGCGATGTCCGGGGCCGAGCCGTGGACGGGCTCGAACATGGACGGGAAGGCGCCGGTCGGGTTGATGTTCCCCGACGCGGCCAGGCCGATCCCGCCGGTCACGGCGGCGGCGAGGTCGGTGAGGATGTCGCCGAAGAGGTTGTCGGTGACGATGACGTCGAAGCGCTCGGGCTGGGTGACGAAGAAGATCGTCGCGGCGTCGACGTGCAGGTAGTCGGTGGTGACCTCGGGGTACTCCCGGCCGACCTTGTCGAAGATGTTCTTCCACATGTGGCCCGCGTACACGAGGACGTTGTTCTTGTGGACCAGCGTCAGCTTCTTGCGCGGGCGGGCGTTGGCGCGCTCGTACGCGTCCCGCACGACGCGCTCGACGCCGTACGCGGTGTTGATGCTGACCTCGGTGGCCACCTCGGCCGGGGTGCCGGTGCGCAGGGAGCCGCCGTTGCCGGTGTACGGGCCCTCGGTGCCCTCGCGGACCACCACGAAGTCGATCTCCGGGCGGCCGGCGAGCGGGGTGGCCGTGTTCGGGAAGAGCTTCGAGGGGCGCAGGTTGATGAAGTGGTCGAAGGCGAAGCGGAGCTTCAGCAGCAGGCCGCGCTCCAGCACGCCGGACGGGACGGAGGGGTCGCCGATGGCGCCGAGCAGGATCGCGTCGTGCTGCTTGAGGGCCTCGAGCTCGGCGTCCGGGAGGGTCTCGCCGGTGCGGTGCCAGCGCTGGGCGCCCAGGTCGTACTCCTTGGTCTCCAGCTTCACATCCTGGGGCAGGACCGCGGTAAGGACCTTGAGGCCCTGAGCCACGACTTCCTGGCCGATGCCATCACCGGGGATCACTGCGAGATTGATGCTGGTCGACATGTCGGAACCGTACTCCGTGTCCCAGCCCGTAGACATATGACGTCCACCATGTGGACCAATGGCTGCGGGCGGGACCGGCGTGAGAGGGGTGGGAGGAGGGTTTGGCGGCGGCTCAGTGGCCGGTCGAGCCGCCGTTGTCACGGCGGTCGAGGGCGCGCTGCAGGGCGGCGGCGGCGTTCCTGCGGTCGGCCTCGCCGGTGGAGGAGCGGCGGACGCGGCGCGGTGCGGCGGGGGAGGTCTTGGTCATGGTGATCGACTCCTTGAGATCACGGCGTGGCGCAGCCACGGATGAGGGGTTCCTTCAAGGCGCCGGAAGGGGCGGGAGCGCTGCGCCGCAGGGGTTGCCTGCCGGGGCGCGCGTCATCGGCCGCCATTCGCCGGATCAGCGAGACGTTCGGCTCCTACAAAGCTAGGGCAGGTCCCGCTGTATGTCTCCGCAATTACTCGGACTTCCTACTATCTGAGACGCGCAGCCCTCCGGACGACCTCCGTCGGAGGTCCGCTACCGGTCCCGCTCGGAGCGGAGTTCCCTGATCAGAGCCCGTACGGCGAGCGTGGCCGCGGATTCCGGTGTGGTCACGTATCCCACCTGTCTCACCGGCCTCGCAGGGCCCAAATCGGTGATGCCGACGGCGTCGCCGGCCTCGCGCAGCGACAGCTCCGGCATGATCGCCATGCCCAGCCCCCGCCCGACCATCGTCAGCACCATCCCGTCGTCCTCCGCCTTGACGGTGGCGCACGGGATCCAGTCCTGGGCCCGCCACCACGCGCGGGTGTACGAGCCGCAGTTCTCGTCCCAGTCCAGCAGGGGCAGCGACTTCGGGTCCGGGTGCCCGGCCGGGTGGACCAGGGCGTACGACTCCCGCGCCAGGACACCGGTCAGCACTCCCGGCGGCAGGCCGGCGCCGTCCGCGCTCAGGGTGGCGATGCCGAGGTCGGCCCGGCCGGCGGCCACCTCCCCGGCCGTGCCGGCGCCGAGTTCGCGCACCACACGCACCTCCGGGCGGATGCCGGGGTGCCGTGCGGTGAGCCGCTCCAGGGCGGGCGGCAGCAGGTGCAGGGCCGCGCTGCGGAACGCCGCGATGCGCAGCACACCCTCCGGGGTGTCCCGGCCGGCGCTGCGCGCCTCGGTGCCGAGGACCTCGTACAGCCTGAGGATGCGGCGGCCGAGGGCGACGGCCCGCTCCCCCGCCGCGGTTGGCGCGGCGCCGGAGCGGCCGCGCTCGAAGAGGACCGCGCCGAGCTTGGCCTCGCTGCCGCGCACCGAGTGCGAGACGGCGGACTGGGTCACGCCGAGGCGGGCCGCCGCGGCGGAGAAGCCGCCGGCCTCGGCGACGGCGACCAGCACCCGCAGTTCCTGGGGGGCGAGTTCGGTCGGTCCTGCACCTGCCATCGGGGTGTTCACCTCGGTCTATGAGCGGCGTTCATGGGTGTTCGGCTTCCATGAGCCAAACCCTCTGCCCGGCCCGCGGATTCCTTCCTAACGTCTCGATCATGACCGAGAACACCGCTGTCGCCGTCCACCTGACCGCCCGCCCCACCGGCTTCCCCGACCCTGCCGGCTTCGCCCTCGTCCGCACCCCCGTCCCCTCCCCCGCCCCGGGCACCGCCCTGGTGCAGAACCTGCTGCTCTCCGTGGACCCGTACCACCGCGGGCTGATGGACGGCGGCGAGGGCGGCTTCGCGCTCCACGCCCCGATGGAGGGCCGGGCCGTGGGCCGGGTGATCGCCTCCCGCGACCCGGGTCTGCAGGAGGGGGACCTCGTCTTCCACCGCGAGGGCTGGCGCACGCACGCGCTGGTCACGCTCGGCGTCGACGGCACGCGCAAGCTCCGCGGCCACGAGGGCGTCCCGCTGGAGGCGTACCTGAGCATCCTCGGCGGCACCGGCCTGACCGCGTACGCCGCCCTCACCCGGACCGCGCGGCTGCGCGAGGGCGAGGACCTGTTCGTCTCCGCCGCGGCGGGCGGGGTCGGCACGGCCACGGGCCACATCGCCCGGCTGCTGGGCGCCCGCCGGATCGTGGGCAGCGCGGGCTCGGCGGCGAAGGTCCGCCACCTGACGCAGGTGCTGGGCTTCGACGCGGCCTTCGACTACCACGACGCGCCGGTCGCCGAGCAGCTCGCGAAGGCGGCGCCCGACGGGATCGACGTCTACGTGGACAACGTGGGCGGGGACCACCTGGAGGGCGCGATCGAGGGGCTGCGGGAGTTCGGCCGGATCGCCTGGGTCGGCGGGATCTCGATGTACAACGGGGACCGCTCGCCGGCCGCCCCGCGCAACCTCTTCGAGGTCGTGCACAAGTCGCTGCGGCTGGAAGGGGTATTGGTTCGCCACCACACCAATCTCCAGGACGAGCTGGAGGACTTCCTGGTGCCGCACCTGCGCAGCGGGCGCGTGGGCACCGACACCACCGTTGTCCAGGGCATCGAGCACACCGTGGACGCCTTCCTGGGGATGCTGCGGGGGGACAATCTGGGCAAGATGCTGGTCCGTCTCGACGGCTGATTCCGGCCACCCTGATGTTCACGGACTTCTTGCCGCACGGATGTAGACCTTTGGCCCGGCGCCCGTCACTGTGTCCGTCAATGTGCCAGCGGGGCACTTGAGTTGGAGGCGGGAAGCCAGTGACACCGATCAGCCGCAGAGGCTTCGTGGGAATCGGCGCCGGGCTGGTTGCCGGGGCGGCCCTGCCCGCGGCCACGGCGACCACGGCGGCCGCGGCCGCCGCGACCGGCACCATCACCGATGTGAAGCACGTGGTGATCCTGATGCAGGAGAACCGCAGCTTCGACCACTACTTCGGCAGGCTGAAGGGCGTCCGCGGCTTCGGCGACCGGGCCGCCGGCAACATCCCGGGCGGCTGGGGCACCTTCAACCAGCCCAACTGGGGCGGCCGCCAGTACCCGTGGAAGCTCAGCGCGACCCCGCCGGCGGGCGGGGTGGACGGCGAGACCCTCGCCCAGTGCAACGGGGACCTGCCGCACAGCTGGTCCTCGCAGCACGCCGCCTGGAACAGCGGCCGGATGGACAACTGGGTCCTCGGCGTCGGCAACACCCGCACCCTCGGCTACCTGGACCGAGGGGACATCCCCTTCCACTACGGCCTCGCCGACAACTACACCATCTGCGACGCCTACTTCTGCTCCACCCTGAGCGCGACCGGCCCCAACCGGACCTTCCTGTGGAGCGGCGCGGTCGACGCCTCCAGCAAGGACGGCGGCGACGAGTCCGGGCTGACCTGGGAGACCTACGCCGAGGCCCTCCAGCGCGCCGGGATGACCTGGAAGGTCTACCAGAACGCCCAGGACAACTACGGGGACAACGGTCTGGCCTACTTCAGGAAGTTCACCGACGCCGCCCCCGGCAACCCGCTGTGGGACCGGGGCATGGCCTCGGTGCCCAAGGTCACCGGATCCACCCCGGACGACATCGCCGCCGCCATCCGCGCCGACGCCGTCGCCGGCACCCTGCCGCAGGTCTCCTGGGTGGTGGCCAACCAGGCCTTCTCCGAGCACCCGTACGCCCCGCCCGGCGACGGCGCGCACTTCGTGGACCTGGTCTACCGGGCGCTGGCCGCGAACCCCGAGGTCTTCGACTCCACCGTCCTGTTCCTCAACTACGACGAGAACGACGGCTTCTTCGACCACGTGCCGCCGCCGGTCGCCCCGCCGGGCACCCCGGGCGAGTACATCGACGGCGTGCCGATCGGGCTGGGCTTCCGGGTGCCGATGCTCGTCATGTCCCCGTGGACGCGCGGCGGCTGGGTCAGCTCGGAGGTCTTCGACCACACCTCGGTGCTCCGCTTCATGGAGACCTGGACCAAGGCCCTGGGCACGCCCGCCCTGTGCCCGAACATCAGCGCCTGGCGCCGCAAGGTCGTCGGCGACCTGACGGGCGTCTTCGACTTCACGCGCCCGGTGTACGGGGTCCCGGCCGGGCTCCCGTCGACCGCGAAGGTCATCGGGCAGGCCACCTGCGGCCCGCTGCCCAACCCGGTGCCGCAGGACAACGCGCTGCCGGCGCAGGAGCCCGGGACGCGGCCCGCGCGGGCCCTGCCGTACCAGGTGAACGGCAACCTCGACCGGTTCGAGTTCGGCGCGGCCGGGAAGATCCTGGCCTGGTTCTCGATGACCAACCAGGGTCCGGAGGCCAAGCAGGCAGCGCACTTCTCGATCCATCCCCACCAGTACCGGGACACGGCGGCCTGGCAGTACACGGTCGACCCGGGCTCCACGGCGAGCGACTGGTTCAGCATCGGCCTCGGCAGCGGCTCCGGGAAGTACGACATCTCCATGTACGGCCCGAACCGGTTCCTGCGGCGCTTCATCGGCGACGCCACGAAGGCGGGCAAGGCGATCGAGGTCGCGGCCCGCTACGCCGTCGAGGCGGGCACCGGCAAGATGGCCATCTGGTTCAAGATGACCAACAGCTCGGCCTCCGCGGTCACCTTCACCATCCGCTCCCACGCCTACCGCACGGACGGGCCGTGGACGTACACCGTCCCGGCGAACTCCTCGCGCGAGGACTACTTCAACGCCGTCGCCTACACCAAGGGCTGGTACGACTTCACGGTCCTGGCCGACATCGACGGCACCTGGTCACGCCGCTACACGGGCCACATCGAAACGGGCGCCCCCAGCACCAGCGGCAGCTAGCGCCGGAGTTAGAGCACGTCCCCGTCGCGCCAGTCGAACCACAGCCCCTCGGCGGGGTCCGGCAGGGTCCCGCCGGGCGGCGCCCACACGTAGGCGGAGCCCTCCTCCTCGGGCAGCGCCACCGGCCCGACCGGCGAGAGCGCCCCGATCCGCCCGGCCCACAGGGTCCAGCCGCGGGCGGCGTACAGGCCCGCCCCCGCCTCGGAGGCGGAGAGCGCGCCGAGCACGTACGCCCCGGAGACCACCTCCTCCAGGGCGGCCATCACCTGCCCGGCCAGTCCGCGGCCGCGCCGGTCCGCGCGGACGGCGACGGCCTCCACGTACCCGGTGCGCAGCGCCCGGCCGCGGTGCACGACGCGCCGCTGCACCACGCTGCCGTGCGCGACGAGACCGGACCCGTCCCGCACGAGGACGTGCATCCCGCCGAGGGCGTGCTCGAAGTCCTCCGCGCCGAAGTCCCCGTCGAAGGCCCCGACGAGCAGCCGCCGCACCTCCCCGAGCTCACCCCCGCCGAGCCCACTGGTATGCCGCACCACCATTCCCATCCCCCGACGGTATCAACGCCCCCGCAACCGCCCTTCGAGCCGCCGCAGCACCCCCGCGTCCATGCCCGCGGCCCGCAGGTACGGGCCGGCGTCCAGGCCGGCGGCCGCGTCCCGGGCGAGCGCGTGCGCGGTGGTGCCGAGCCCGGCGAGGTAGGTGTCGATCTCGGCGCTGTCGTACGGGCGGCCCTGCGCGGCGTACATCGCGCGCACCCGCGGCTCGCTGAGCGCATGGTCGTCGGCGACCTCCTCGGGGCTCGCACCCGCCAGGCGCAGCAACACGAGCGCGATGATGCCGGTGCGGTCGCGGCCCAGACCGCAGTGGAAGGCCACCCCGCCGGGCGGCGCGTCGGCGATCGCGGTGGCGACGGCCGCGACGCGGTCCGGGAAGCGGGTCAGGAAAGGCCGGAAGTAGGCGGGTGTTGCGAAACCCGGAGTACCCCACCAGTGGTCCCAGAAGTCGCGGTGCTCGATGCCGTCGAGCGGGATGCGGACGGTGGTCAGGCCCGGCGGGCGGGGTGCGCGGTCCGGCCCGACCTCGTCGTCGCCCCGCAGGTCGACGACGGTGCGGATGCCGTGGGCGGCCAGGGTGGTCCAGCCGCGGGCGGTGAGCCGGTCGAGGGCGTCGGCGCGGACCGCCGCGCCGGGCGCGACCCCGCCCAGCCCGCCCAGCTCGCGCACGTTGAAACAGCCTTCCCACTCCAGGAAACGACCGGTGCTCGTCACCGCCATTACCCCCCTGTCGGCACAGAACGGACAACCGCGTGGGACGCACCGCTGGCCCCCGCGGTTCCCCCGTCGGCACACTCGTCCCATGTCGCCTACCGCCCAGCAGTGGACCCCGACCCACGGCCAGCCGTACCGGCCCGTCGCCTACCGGCCGGCGCGCATGCCGAGCAGCGAAACGCTGGCGCGCGCCGCCGAGTTGCGCACCCGGATGGACGAGCGGCGCACCGTACGCTCCTTCTCCCCCGACCCCGTGCCCGAGCAGGCGATCCGCGACGCCATCGCCTGCGCCGCGACCGCGCCGTCCGGGGCGCACCAGCAGCCGTGGACGTTCGTCCTGGTCAAGGACCCCGCCGTACGGCAGCAGATCCGGGCCGCGGCCGAGCAGGAGGAGGAGATCTCCTACGACGGCCGGCTGGGCGACGAGTGGCTCCAGGCCCTGCGCCCCCTCGGCACGGACGCGGTCAAGGCCCACCTCACCGACGCCCCGGCCCTGATCGTCGTCTTCCAGCAGCGGTACTGGCTGGGGCCCGACGGCACGAAGCGCAAGCACTACTACGTCGACGAGTCCGTCGGCATCGCGGTCGGCATGCTCCTGACCGCCCTGCACCTGTCCGGCCTGGCCGCCCTGATCCACACTCCGAGCCCGATGCGCTTCCTCTCCCACGTCCTCGGCCGCCCGCAGAACGAGAAGGCCTTCGCCGTCATCCCGGTCGGCTACCCGTCCGACGACTGCGAGGTCCCCGCCCTGGTCCGCAAGTCCCTGGACCAGGTCATGGTCGAGGTGTGACTTCGGGCCCCTCGGGCCGATGTGCCGCCCGCCTATCCTCGGAGGCGACCAAGATCGCCGAACAGGGGAGGTTGCCGTGCTGCGCATCCGGTACGAGGTGCCCGGCGGGCCCGAGGTGTTGTTCGCGGAGGACGTGGCGGTGCCCGTGCCGGGGCCCGGGGAGGTGCTCGTCGCCGTCGAGGCCGTCGGGGTCACGCTGCCCGTCGTGCGCAAGGTGCGGGAGGGCGGCGAGGCGATACCGCTCGGCGGGGAGGTCGCCGGGACCGTCGCCGCGCTCGGGGAGGGTGTGGCCGGCCTCGCCGTAGGGGACCGCGTCACCGGACTGTGCTTCGGGCACGGCTACGCCGAGTACGCGCTGCTCGCCGCGCCGTTCGTCTCGCCCGTGCCCGAGGGGGCCGGCGCCGTGGAGGCCGTCGCCCTGGTGCGCAGCGGGCTCGTCGCCCGCGGCGCCGTGGCGGCCGGGCGGATCCGGCCCGGCGAGTCGGTGCTGGTCACGGCCGCCGCGAGCGGGGTCGGCAGCCTCGCCGTGCAGCTTGCCCGGGCCGAGGGGGCGGGGCGCGTGGTCGCCGCCGTCTCCAGCCGGGACAAGGCGGACTTCGTGCGGGGCCTCGGCGCGGACGAGGTCGTGGTGTATGCCGAGACCGAGGGCTGGGGCGCGCCCTACGACGTCGTCCTCGACGGGGTCGGCGGCGAGCTGCTCGGCCCCGCCGTGCGGGCCCTGGCCACCGGCGGCCGGCTGGTGGCGTACAGCTCGGGCGGCGGCACCGTGGAGGCGTACGAGCTGCTGGTGCGCGGCGCCTCGGTGATCGGCTTCCAGATCCGGGCCGTCGCACAGGGCCGGCCCGAGGAGTACGAGGCCTGGCGGCGCGGGCTGTGGGAGGCCTACGCGGCGGGGACGCTGAGGCCCGCCGTGCACGGGGAGATCCCGCTCGCGGAAGCCGCCCGGGCGCACCGGCTGGTCGAGGAGCGGCGCAACCTCGGCAAGGTGGTCCTGGTGGTCTGAGCCCGCCGGGCCCGGCGCAATGGAGACCGCCCCCGCTCCGGGCTTGGGGGTACCGGAGCGGGGGCGGGGTTCGGCGGGGCGGTCAGCCCATGTGCGGGTAGCCGTACTCGGTCGGCGGGACCAGCGTCTCCTTGATGGAGCGCGTCGAGACCCAGCGGGTCAGGTTGCTGGCGGCGCCGGCCTTGTCGTTGGTGCCCGAGGCGCGGCCGCCGCCGAAGGGCTGCTGGCCGACGACGGCGCCGGTGGACTTGTCGTTGATGTAGAAGTTGCCCGCGGCGAAGCGGAGCTTGTCCATCGCGTGCGCGGCCGCGTAGCGGTCGCCGGCGATGACCGAGCCGGTCAGGGCGTAGGCCGAGACGGACTCCATCTGCGCGAGCATCTCGTCGAACTTCTCGTCCTCGTAGACGTGCACGGCGAGGATCGGGCCGAAGTACTCGGTCGTGAAGACCTCGTTCTCCGGGTCGGTGCACTCGATGACGGTGGGGCGCACGAAGTAGCCCTCGGAGTCGTCGTACGTGCCGCCGGCGACGATGGTGCAGGTCGGGTCGGCCTTGGCGCGGTCGATCGCGGCCTTGTTCTTGGCGAAGGAGCGCTCGTCGATGACGGCGCCGATGAAGTTGGTCAGGTCGCGGACGTCACCCATGGCGATGCCGTCGACCTCGGCCGCGAACTGCTCCTTGAAGCCGTCGTTCCAGATGGAGGCCGGAACGTAGGCGCGGGAGGACGCCGAGCACTTCTGGCCCTGGAACTCGAAGGAGCCGCGGGTCAGGGCGGTCTTCAGGACGGCGCGGTCCGCGGAGGGGTGCGCGACGACGAAGTCCTTGCCGCCGGTCTCGCCGACCAGGCGCGGGTAGGACTTGTACTTCTCGATGTTGTTGCCGACCGTCTTCCACAGGTACTGGAAGGTCTTGGTCGAGCCGGTGAAGTGGATGCCGGCGAGCTCGGGGTGGTTCAGGGCCACCTCGGAGACGGCGATGCCGTCGCCCGTCACCAGGTTGATGACGCCCTTGGGCAGGCCGGCCTCCT
The DNA here is from genome assembly GCF_040636955.1 of Streptomyces sp. NPDC032472. Taxonomy (NCBI): domain Bacteria; kingdom Bacillati; phylum Actinomycetota; class Actinomycetes; order Kitasatosporales; family Streptomycetaceae; genus Streptomyces; species Streptomyces sp. NPDC032472. The sequence continues at coordinate 170,501 of NZ_JBEZVK010000001.1, read as the reverse complement.
CCAGGAGCTCCATGAGGAGGACCGCGGAGTGGGTCTGCGTCGGGGACGGCTTCCAGACGACCACGTTGCCCATGAGGGCGGGGGCGGTCGGCAGGTTGCCGGCGATGGCGGTGAAGTTGAACGGGGTGATCGCGTAGACGAAGCCCTCGAGCGGGCGGTGGTCGCTGCGGTTCCACACGCCGGCGGAGTTCGCGACCGGCTGCTCGGCCAGGATCTGGCGGGCGAAGTGGACGTTGAAGCGCCAGAAGTCGACGAGCTCGCACGGGGTGTCGATCTCGGCCTGCTGGGCGGTCTTCGACTGGCCGAGCATGGTGGAGGCGGCCAGCTTCTCGCGCCACGGGCCGGCGAGCAGCTCTGCGGCGCGCAGGATGATCGCGGCGCGGTCGTCGAAGGACATGGCGCGCCAGGCGGGGGCGGCGGCCAGGGCGGCGTCGACCGCCTCCTGGGCGTCGGCCTGCGTGGCGTTGGCGTAGGTGCCGATCACCGACTTGTGGTCGTGCGGCTGGACCACGTCGAAACGCTCGCCGCCGCCCATCCGCTTGACGCCGTTGATCGTCATCGGCAGGTCGATCGGGTTCTCGGACAGCAGCTTGAGCTGCGCCTCGAGACGCGCGCGCTCGGCGCTGCCGGGGGCGTACGAGTGGACCGGCTCGTTGACCGGGGCGGGGACCTGGGTCACAGCATCCATGGGGAAGGTAACTCCTTGACCTAGTTCTTGGTGATCATCGAGCGGAGGAAGAAGAGCAGGTTCGCGGGCTTCTCCGCGAGGCGGCGCATGAAGTAGCCGTACCAGTCGGTTCCGTACGCGGTGTAGACGCGCATGCGGTGGCCCTCGGCGGCGAGGCGCAGGTGCTCCTCGCTGCGGATGCCGTACAGCATCTGGAACTCGTACTCGTCGAGCTTGCGCCCGGCCTTGCGGGCGAGCTCCTGCCCGATGGCGATCAGGCGCGGGTCGTGGGACCCGATCATCGGGTAGCCCTCGCCCTCCATCAGGACCTTCAGGATGCGGACGTAGGCCTTGTCGATCTCGCCCTTGTCCTGGTACGCGACCTCGGCGGGCTCCTTGTAGGCGCCCTTGACGATGCGGACGCGGCTGCCGGCGGCGGCCAGGCGCCGGGCGTCGGCCTCGGTGCGGAAGAGGTACGCCTGGATCACGCAGCCGGTCTGCGGGAAGTCGCGGCGCAGCTCCTCGTGGATGGCGAACATCGAGTCGAGGGTGGTGTGGTCCTCGGCGTCGAGGGTGACGGTGGTGCCGATGGCGGCGGCAGCCTCGACGACCGGGCGGACGTTGGCGAGGGCGAGCTCGTGGCCGCCCTCCAGCGCCTGGCCGAACATCGACAGCTTGACCGACATCTCGGCCTTCTCGCCCAGGCCCAGGTCCTTCAGGCGCCCGATCAGCTCGAGGTAGGCGTCGCGGGCGGCGTGGGACTGCTCCACGGTGGTGATGTCCTCGCCCACCACGTCGAGGGTGACCTCCAGGCCCTTGGCCGCGAGGTCCTCGACGATCGGGATGACCTGGTCGACCGTCTCGCCGGGGATGAAGCGGGTCACCACGGGCTTGGTCACCGGGGCGGCAGAGACGATTCGGCGCATCTTGTCGCTGCGCGAGGCGGCGAGGATCGCGGGACCCAGCACGGGGACCTCCAACAGGTGGCAGAAGCAGGCATACGGTCCACGCGGGGGTGGGCGGGGCCGTAAGGAAAACGCATGTAAAACCACCGTGAAATTTAAGGATGGCCCCGATCCTCTGCCATCGACAGCTGTCACGCATCCGTGTCCCGGATCTCATACATGTGTCTGAAGACCGGGTTTCCGGGTGGGAGAATGACCGGGTGAAGGGCGATTACCAGGACCTCGTGGACGAGATCTCGGCGCTGCTCGGCGCCCCGGCGACGCTGGAGAACCGGGACTTCCGGCTGATCGCCTTCGGCGCGCACGACAGCGACGACGACCTCGCCATGGACCCGGTGCGCACCCGCTCGATCCTGACCCGGCAGTCGACGGCCGCGGTGCGGGCCTGGTTCGAGGGCTTCGGCATCGCGCGGGCCACCGGCCCGGTACGGATCCCGGCGGCGCCCGACGCGGGGGTGTTCCGGGGGCGGCTGTGCCTGCCGGTGCGCTACCGCGGGATCGTGCACGGCTACGTGTGGCTGCTGGACCAGGAGCCCGGCCCGGGGCCGGAGGCGCTGGCCGCGGCGATGGAGGTGGCCGACCGGATCGGGGTGCTGCTGGCGCAGGAGGCGAAGGCGGGGGCCGACCTGTCGCGGGAGTTCCTCACGGCGCTCACGGCCGGGCGGGGCTGGCAGCAGGACATGGCGGTGGCCTCGCTGCGGGCGGCGCTGGGCCCGGCGGCCTCGGACGGGCTGCACGCGGTGGTGTGCGTGGCGCCGTGGACCGGGGAAGCTCCCGCGTCGGTGCCGGGTGCGGCGGCGGTGTGCGTGGTTCCGGGGGCGGGGCGCGGCGGCGGCTCCGGGTCGGGTGGCGCCGGCGCTTCCGGGGGCGACGGGCCGGGCGGCCCCGGGGCGCCCGACGGGCCGGGCGGCGCGGGCGGCGTGGGCGGCGGGGCGGCGGCCCTCGCGCTGCTGGTCAGGCTCCGCTCGGCGGACGTCCTCACCCCGGCCGAGACCCTGGCGGCCCGGCTGCTCGCGGCGGGAGGCGGCGCGGGATCCGGCGCAGCCCCCGGGCCGGGGCCGGGCTCGGGCTCCCGTACGGCGTCCGGGTCGGCGGCGACCGCTGCGGCGGGCGCGGGCTCCCGTACGGCGTCCGGGTCGGCGGCCGCCACGACGGCCCGGGCGGCGTCCCGGCCGGCAGCAGCGCGGGCGGCCGCGGGGATCGCCGAGCCGGGCCGGGGGCTCGCCCACCTCGGCGGCGCCTGGGCCCAGGCAACGGCGGCGGCGCGAGCCGCGGCGGCCCAGCCGCGGCTCGGCCCGGTGGCCCGCTGGTCGGCGATCGGCCCGTACCGGATGCTGTCGGCGCTGGCGGCCGTAGACCCGGCGCAGGACCCGGCGGCGCGCGCCCTGCTGGCCCCCGCCCAGCGGGAACTGGCCCGCACGGCCGAGGTCTTCCTGGACTGCGCGGGCCAGGCGGGCCGCGCGGCGGCGGCTCTGGGCATCCACCGGCAGACCCTGTACTACCGGCTGGCCCGGGTGGAGCAGCTGACCGGCCTGGACCTCGACGAGGGCGAGGACCGCCTGCTGCTCCACATGGCCCTCAAGGCGGCCCGCCTGCACGGAGGCTGACGGCCGCGGCGGCCGGACGGCCCCGGTCCCGCGGCGGTACGACCCTCAGCCCTCGTTCCTGCGCACTCCCTCGGCGATGCGCCGCAGGCCCTCGGTCAGCTCCTCGGCCGTGACCGCCCCTTCGGGGTTGGACAGCCACTGCGCCATCACGCCGGTCAGGAGGGCCTGGTACAGCCCGCCGAGGGTGCGGACGTCGCGCTCGTCGAGCTCCTCCTCCGGGATGCCGGTGAACAGCGAGGCCAGCCCCCGGCGTCCCTCCGGCTCCGCGGCGAGCAGCATCTCCCGCAACTGCGGCAGCCGGTCCCGGTCGAGGACGATCTCCATGCTGGCCGCCCACATGGGCGCCGACTCCGCCTGACGGCTGATCACGCCCTCCCAGACCGACCGGAACCGCTCCAGCGAGCCTCCCTCTCCCGTGACCTCCGGCCTGAAGGCGTCGCCCCATTCCCGGGCCAGCTCCACGTAGGCCTGCGTCAGCAGGGCGTCCTTCGAGCCGTAGTGATAGCCGATCGAGGCCAGGTTCGCGCCCGAGGCGGCCACGACGTCCCGCGCGGTCGTGCGCGCGAAACCCTTTTCGACCAGGCACTTCTTGGCGCCTTCGAGCAGATCTTCACGGTGTCCCATGCCCGACACAGTATCAAGACGACCGTCACAGACAACAGTTCCATACGAACGTCCTAGACAATCGTTTATGACGCCTGTACATTGCTGCCCATGACGAACTCCGCCGCTCGCCCCGCAGGCCGCCGGGAATGGATCGCCTTCACCGTTCTCCTGCTGCCCCTGCTCCTGGTCTCGATGGACGTCTCCGTCCTCTACTTCGCCATCCCGGCAATCACCCGGGAGCTCGACCCGAGCGCCACCCAGCAGCTCTGGATCTTCGACAGCTACGCCTTCGCCCTCTCCGGGCTGCTCATCACGATGGGCTCGCTCGGCGACCGCATCGGCCGCCGCAGGCTGCTGCTGATCGGAGCGGCCGCCTTCGGCCTCGCCTCCACGCTCGCCGCCTACGCCCCGAGCGCCGAACTGCTCATCCTCGCCCGCGTCGTGCTCGGCATCGGCGGCGCGACCCTGATGCCCTCCACGCTGGGCCTGGTCCGCAACCTCTTCCGGGACGACCGGCAGCGCGGCAAGGCGATCGCCATCTGGTCCGCCGCCATGACCGGCGGCATCGCGCTCGGCTCGGTGATGAGCGGGGTCATGCTGGACCACTTCTGGTGGGGCTCGGTCTTCCTGGTCAACGTGCCCGCGATGCTGCTCCTGTTGACGCTGGTGCCGGCGCTGGTGCCCGAGTTCAAGGACCCGGCGCCCGGGCGGTTCGACCTGCTGGGCGTCCCGCTCTCGACGGGCGCCGTCCTCCCCATCGTGTACGGCCTCAAGGAGATCGCCGCCGAGGGCTTCTCGACGGCCCGCGGCCTGTGGATCGCCGCCGGCCTGGTCCTCGGGTACGCCTTCGTCCGCCGCCAGCGCACCCGCGAGGACGCTCTGATCAGCCGGGCCCTCTTCCGCAGCCGCGTCTTCGGCGCGGGCATCGCCCTCAACACCGTCGCCGCCTTCGCCGTCATGGGCTCGGCGTACTTCACCACCCAGTACCTGCAGTCCGTCCTCGGCATGGGAACCCTGGAGGCCGCGCTCTGGAGCCTCGCCCCCTCGGTCGCCATCGGCGCCGCGGCCCCCGTCGCCGCAGCCCTGGCCCGCACGATCGACCGCGCCCACGTCATCGCCGGCGGCTTCGTCCTCGCCGCGGCCGGGTTCGTCCTGATCGCCCTGGTCGGCACCGACTCCCTGTGGCTGCTGCTCGGCGCCGCCGCGGTGCTGTCTTCGGGGATCGTCGTGGTGATGTCCCTGGTCTCCGACATGGCCCTGGCCTCCGCCCCCGCCGAGAAGGCCGCAGCGGCCGCCTCCCTGCTGGAGACGGGCTCGGAGTTCGGCGGCGCGCTCGGCATGGCCCTGCTCGGCAGCCTCGGCACCGCCGTGTACCGCAGCGACCTGGCCGGCGCCGACCCCGCCGTACGGGAGACCCTGGGCGGCGCGGTCGCCGCCGCCCGCCGGCTCGGCGGCCCCGCGGGCGAGCAGCTGCTGGGCCTGGCCCGCGCGGCCTTCGTCCACGGCATGCAGTACGCGGCCCTCGGCGGCGCCACCCTGCTGCTGGCCACGGCCGTGCTCGCCGCGGCGCTGCTGCGCGGGAGCGCGGGCCGCCTCCCGGCCGGCGCCCCGGCAGCGACGCCGGAGGCTGCGGCCGCGGCCGAGGCGCCCGCCCTCACCGGGGCCGACAGCTGAGCAGCCCGCCGGGCGCACCGGCGGAGCCCGTCCACACCGCGCGGACACGGCAAGGGCCCGGGGACGAAATCCCCGGGCCCTTGCCGTTGTGCCGTGTGCGTGCGGCGCGGCTGCGGTCAGCCGACCAGGTTCACCGAGCGGGCCGACGTGGCGCCGATCTCCTCCGCGATGTCCGTGAGCACGGACTGCGGGACGGTGTCGTCCACAGTGAGGACGGCCAGCGCCTCGCCGTGCTCCTCCGCACGGGCCACCTGCATGCCCGCGATGTTCAGGCCGCCCTCGCCGAGGATCCGGCCGACGGTGCCGACGACGCCGGGGCGGTCCGTGTAGCGCAGGACGACCATGTGGTCGGCGAGCGCCAGGTCCACGTCGTACTCGCCGATGCCGACGATCTTCTGGAGGTGCTTGGGGCCGGCCAGGGTGCCGGAGACCGCGACCTCCTGACCGTCCGACAGGGTGCCGCGCACGGTCACCACGTTGCGGTGGTCCGGCGACTCCGAGCTGGTGGTCAGGCGCACCTCGACCCCGCGCTCCTGCGCGAACAGCGGGGCGTTGACGTAGGAGACCGTCTCGTCGACGACGTCCTCGAAGACGCCCTTGAGGGCCGAGAGTTCCAGCACCTTGACGTCGTGCTGGGTGATCTCGCCGCAGACCTCGACGTCGAGGCGGACCGCGACCTCGCCCGCGAGGGCGGTGAAGATGCGGCCGAGCTTCTCGGCGAGCGGCAGGCCGGGGCGCACGTCCTCGGCGATGACGCCGCCCTGGACGTTCACGGCGTCCGGCACGAGCTCGCCGGCGAGCGCGAGGCGCACGGACTTGGCGACGGAGATGCCGGCCTTCTCCTGGGCCTCGTCGGTGGAAGCGCCCAGGTGCGGGGTGCAGACGACCTGGTCGAGCTCGAAGAGCGGGGAGTCCGTGCAGGGCTCCTTGGCGTACACGTCCAGGCCGGCGCCGGCGACGCGGCCCTCCTTGAGCGCCGAGTACAGCGCGGCCTCGTCGACGATCCCGCCGCGCGCGGCGTTGACGATGCGGACGGACGGCTTCACCTTGTGCAGGGCCTCGTTGCCGATGAGACCGATGGTCTCGGGCGTCTTGGGCAGGTGCACGGTGATGAAGTCGGCGACTTCCAGCAGCTCGTCCAGCGAGAGCATCTTGACGCCCATCTGGGCGGCGCGCGCGGGCTGCACGTAGGGGTCGTAGGCGACGACCTTCATCCCGAAGGCCGACATGCGCTGGGCGACCAGCACGCCGATGCGGCCGAGGCCGACGACGCCGAGGGTCTTCTCGCTGAGCTCGACGCCCGTGTACTTGCTGCGCTTCCACTCGCCGTTCTTCAGGGCGGTGTTGGCCTGCGGGATGTGGCGGGCGGTCGCGACGAGCAGGCCGCAGGCGAGCTCGGCGGCGGTGACGATGTTGGAGGTCGGGGCGTTCACGACCATCACGCCGGCCTTGGTGGCGGCGGAGACGTCGACGTTGTCGAGGCCGACACCGGCGCGGGCGACGACCTTCAGCTTGCGGGCGGCGGCGATGGCCTCCGCGTCGACCTTGGTCGCCGAGCGCACCAGGATGGCGTCGACGTCGGCGATCGCGGGGATCAGCTCCGCGCGGTCGGCGCCGTTGCAGTGCCGGATCTCGAAGTCCGGGCCGAGCGCCTCGACGGTGGCGGGCGACAGCTCTTCGGCGATGAGTACGACAGGTTTCGAGCTCACGTGGGTCCTCACAAGTCCAGTGCGGACGGCCGTCCCGACGGCCGCAGGCGGTGGAGGGGGTAGCCGCGTGGAAGACGCACGACACTGTGGGCCTGACGCGTTGTGTTGAGCAGTGTAGTGGCGGATCCGGACCGGAATTCCGCCTGTACGGAAGGATCACCCGTCCGGGGTTGGCCGGGGTGGACAAGCCGTACTACAGGGCGTCCGTATTCCGGCCCGCCGGGCGTGCGGCGCGGGGCCGGGACGCCGCCTGCGTCCCGGCCCCGCGGGCGATCAGCTCTCCTCGCTGTCGACCCAGCTCATCAGCTTGCGCAGCTTCTTGCCGGTGGTCTCCAGCAGGTGGGCCTCGTCGGCCTTCTTGTACTCGTTGTACTTCGGCAGACCGGCCTTGTACTCCGCCATCCAGGTGTTGGCGAACTCGCCGCTCTGGATCTCGGCGAGGACCTTCTTCATCTCGGCCTTGGTGGCGTCGGTGATGATGCGGGGGCCGGTGATGTAGTCGCCCCACTCGGCGGTCTCGGAGACCGACCAGCGCATCTTCTCCAGGCCGCCCTCGTACATGAGGTCCACGATGAGCTTCAGCTCGTGCAGGCACTCGAAGTACGCGATCTCCGGCTGGTAGCCGGCCTCGGTCAGGGTCTCGAAACCGGCCTTGACCAGGGCGGACGCACCACCGCAGAGGACGGCCTGCTCGCCGAACAGGTCGGTCTCGGTCTCCTCGGTGAAGGTGGTCTTGATGACGCCGGCGCGGGTGCCGCCGATGCCGGCCGCGTACGACAGGGCCAGGGCGAAGGCGCTGCCCGAGAAGTCCTGCTCGACGGCGGCGATGCACGGAACGCCGCGGCCCTCCTCGTACTGGCGGCGGACCAGGTGGCCCGGGCCCTTCGGGGCGACGAGGGCGACGTCCACGTTGGCCGGGGGCTTGATGAAGCCGTAGCGGACGTTGAAGCCGTGGCCGAAGAAGAGCGCGTCGCCCTCCTGCAGGTGGTCCTTGATGGACGCCTCGTAGATCTCGGCCTGGAGCGGGTCCGGCGTGAGGATCATGATGACGTTGGCCCAGGCGGCGGCCTCCGACACGGAGACGACCTTCAGGCCCTGCTCCTCGGCCTTGGCCTTGGAGCCGGAGCCCTCCTTCAGGCCGACGACGACGTCGACGCCGGAGTCACGCAGCGACAGCGCGTGGGCGTGGCCCTGGCTGCCGTAGCCGATGACCGCGACCTTGCGGCCCTGGATGATGGACAGGTCGGCGTCGTTCTCGTAGAACAGCTCGGCCACTGGGATATCTCCTTGGTGCGCTGGTGTTGCTCCCACCGTACGGCGGGGAACGTGGACGAAGTTTCGTGGTCTCGCGATGCGAGAGGCAAAGAGGCGCGGGCGGCGCCCGGGCGGTCAGGCGCTGCGGTCGAGCGCGCGCAGACTGCGGTCCGTGATGGACCGGCCGCCGCGCCCTATGGCGATCGTGCCCGACTGGACGAGCTCCTTGATGCCGAACGGCTCCAGCATCTTGAGCATGGCGCCGAGCTTGTCGGCGCCGCCGGTGGCCTCGATGGTGACCGCCTCCGGGGAGACGTCGACCGTCTTGGCGCGGAACAGCTGGACGATCTCGATGATCTGGGAGCGGGTCTCGTTGTCGGCGCGGACCTTCACCAGGACGAGCTCGCGCTCGATGGCGTTCGAGGGCTCCAGCTCGACGATCTTGAGCACGTTGACCAGCTTGTTGAGCTGCTTGGTCACCTGCTCCAGCGGGAGGTCCTCGACGTTCACGACGATGGTGATGCGCGAGATGTCGGGGTGCTCGGTGACGCCGACCGCGAGGGAGTCGATGTTGAACCCGCGGCGGGAGAACAGCGCGGCGATCCGGGCGAGGATGCCGGGCGTGTTCTCGACCAGGACGGAGAGCGTGTGCTTGGACATGTGAGGCGTTCTCTCTCTCGGCTCTTCCGGCTCAGTCGTCTTCGCTGTCGCCGAAGTCGGGACGGACGCCCCGGGCTGCCATGACCTCGTCGTTGGAGGTGCCGGCGGCGACCATCGGCCACACCATCGCGTCCTCGTGGACGATGAAGTCGATCACGACGGTACGGTCGTTGATCGCGTTGGCCTCGGCGATGACCTTGTCCAGGTCGGCCGGGTCCTCGCAGCGCAGCGCCACGCAGCCCATGGCCTCGGACAGCTTGACGAAGTCCGGGACGCGGGTGCCCTTGCGGGGGGCGGTGGACTCGCCGAGCTGGGAGCCGACCGTGTCGTGGCCCGTCTCGTCGGCGTGCAGGACGGTGTTGGAGTACCGCTGGTTGTAGAACAGGGTCTGCCACTGGCGGACCATGCCCAGCGCGCCGTTGTTGATGATCGCGACCTTGATCGGGATGTTGTTCAGCGCGCAGGTGACCAGCTCCTGGTTGGTCATCTGGAAGCAGCCGTCGCCGTCGATCGCCCAGACGGCCCGCTCCGGCATGCCGACCTTGGCACCCATCGCGGCGGGGACCGCGTAGCCCATGGTTCCGGCGCCGCCGGAGTTGAGCCAGGTGCGGGGCTCCTCGTAGTCGATGAAGTGCGAGGCCCACATCTGGTGCTGGCCGACGCCTGCCGCGAAGATGGTGTGGTCGGGGGCGAGTTCACCGATGCGCTGGATGACCTGCTGCGGCGAGAGCATCCCGTCCTCGGGGGTCTCGTAGCCGAGCGGGTAGGTCTCGCGCCAGCGGTTGAGGTCCTTCCACCAGGCGGAGTAGTCGCCGGCGTTGCCGTCGTTGTGCTCGGCCTGGATCGCCTGGACCAGGTCGGCGATGACCTCGCGGGCGTCGCCGACGATCGGGACGTCGACCTCGCGGTTCTTGCCGATCTCGGCCGGGTCGATGTCCGCGTGGATGACCTTGGCGAACGGGGCGAAGCTGTCGAGCTTGCCGGTGACGCGGTCGTCGAAGCGGGTGCCGAGCGCGATCAGCAGGTCCGACTTCTGCAGGGCGGTGACGGCGGTGACCGCGCCGTGCATGCCCGGCATGCCGACGTGCAGCGGGTGGCTGTCGGGGAAGGAGCCCAGCGCCATCAGCGTGGTGGTGACCGGGACGCCGGTCAGCTCGGCCAGGACCTTCAGCTCGGCCGTCGCACCGGACTTCATGACGCCGCCGCCGACGTACAGGACCGGGCGCTTGGCGGCGCAGATGAGCTTGGCGGCCTCGCGGATCTGCTTGGCGTGCGGCTTGGTGACCGGCCGGTAGCCCGGGAGGTCCTGGGTGGGCGGCCACGAGAAGGTGGTCTTCGCCTGCAGGGCGTCCTTGGCGATGTCGACCAGGACCGGGCCCGGACGGCCGGTGGCGGCGATGTGGAACGCCTCGGCGATCGTCTTCGGGATGTCCTCGGCCTTGGTGACCAGGAAGTTGTGCTTGGTGATCGGCATGGTGATGCCGACGATGTCCGCCTCCTGGAAGGCGTCGGTGCCGATCGCCTTGGAGGAGACCTGGCCGGTGATGGCGACGAGCGGCACGGAGTCCATGTGCGCGTCGGCGATCGGGGTGACCAGGTTGGTGGCGCCCGGGCCGGAGGTGGCCATACAGACGCCGACCTTGCCGGTGGCCTGCGCGTAGCCGGTCGCGGCGTGGCCGGCGCCCTGCTCGTGCCGGACCAGGATGTGGCGGACCTTGGTGCTGTCCATCATCGGGTCGTACGCCGGGAGGATGGCTCCGCCCGGAATGCCGAAGACGGTGTCGCACCCCACCTCTTCGAGAGAGCGGATGAGGGACTGGGCACCCGTGACGTGCTCAACTGCGGCGGGCTGCTGTCCGCCGGAACGGGGCCGCGGCTGCGGATGCTGGGCCCCGGAGGCCTGCTCGGTCATCGGCATTCTCTTCTCGAAGCTGAGGGTTTTACGAGGATTCGAAGGTGTGCCAGTGCAACAAAAAACCCCTCGTGCCGGATGGCAAGCGAGGGGAGCGCGTCGGGTGCACGGAGCGGGGACATGAGGGCCCCAACTTCAGCCGACGCGCTTTCCAAGTACGAGAATTCGGGTGCGCATGGCACTGACCCTCCCTCCGGCGGGAGGGGGATGTCAAGTGGGTGGGACGGGCGTCTCATTATGTGAGCCTCTCCGGATGGCCATCGAGCCCCCGGACGAACCACCGGCCAAGGCGGGCTGGACCGCCCCACCCGGTACTTGGAACGTACCGCGCACGAGCGCCCGGCGCAGCCTGTATTCGTCGAGCGGGCCGGAAAACGCCACTCCCTGGCCATGGCTGCACCCCATGGCGCGCAGGGCCATCGCCTGCTCGGGCAGATCCACCCCGTCGGCCACCGACTGCATGCCCAGATCGTTTGCAATGCGCAAGAGACCGGCGGTGATCTTGCGGAGGCGGGCGGACTCGACCACCCCCTCGACCAGGCCCCGGTCCAGCTTGAGGATGTCCGCCGGCAGCCGGCGCAGGGCCCCGATGCCCGCGTACCCGCTGCCGAGGCAGTCGAGGGCGATCAGGACGCCGAGCCGGCGCAGGGCGGCCAGGCGCCGCTCCAGCTCCTCGCAGGGGACTGCGGTGTCGCTCTCGGCCAGTTCGATCACCAGGGAGCCGGGCGGCAGCCCGTGGCGCTTGAGCAGGGCCTCCACGGAAGCCGGGGGCACGGCCCGCTCCAGCAGCCGCCGGGCGCCGATCCGGACGGCGACCGGTACGTCGTGCCCGGCCCGGTGCCGCTCGGCGGCCTGGCCGAGGGCCTCCTCCAGCAGCCGGCCCCCGAGCTCCTCTGCCCGGACGGGGCCCGCGGCGGGGCGGGGCGCCGGTACGCCCACCGGGCCCGTGGCGGGGCCCTCGCCGTACTCGGCGACCCGGAGGAACTCGGCGGGGGTGAACAGGACGCCCTGCGGCGAGCGCCAGCAGGGCTGGGCCGCCACGGCCGTGACCTCCCCGGTCTCCAGGGAGACCACGGGCTGGTGCAGCAGGGCGAACTCGCCCTCGCGCAGGGCGCTGCCCAGCCGGCCGGCCAGGTCCACCCGCCGGACGATCTCGGCCTGCATCTGGGGGGCGTACAGCTCGACGCGGTCCTTGCCGCCGGCCTTGGCCCGGTACATCGCGAAATCCGCGTTGCGCATCAGGTCCGAAGGGGTGATGCCGGGGTCGGCGAAGGCCACGCCGATGCTGGCGGCGACCCGGACCTCGCTGCCGCCGATCCGGTACGGCCGGGAGAGCGTGGTGCGCAGCCGGTCCGCGATCTCTTGGACCTGGTACTCGCGGGCGCTGCGGTCGCGGCTGCCGTCGCCGATGATCAGCGCCGCGAACTCGTCCCCGCCGAGGCGGGCGGCGGTGTCCCCGGCGCGGACGGAGTCCTGGAGCCGGCGGGCGGCCTCGATCAGCAGTTCGTCGCCGGCCTGGTGGCCGATGCTGTCGTTGACCGCCTTGAATCCGTCGAGGTCGATGAAGAGCACGGCGGTGCTGTGGTCCCCCGCGCGCCGGCCGGTCAGGGCCTGGCGCACCCGGCGGGTGAACAGGGCCCGGTTGGGCAGGTCGGTGAGCGGGTCGTGCTCGGCGCTGTGCTGGAGCTGCGCCTGGAGGCGGACCCGTTCGGTGACGTCGCGACTGTTGAGGATGAGGCCGCCCTGGTGGCGGTTGACGGTGGACTCGACGTTCAGCCATTCGCCGCTGCCGGACTTGAAGCGGCATTCGATGCGGGTGGTCGGCTCCTCGGCGGGCGGTGCGGCGAGGAAGCGGCGCACCTCGTGGACCACCCGGCCCAGGTCGTGCGGGTGGATGAGGGTGGCGAGCTCCGTCCCGACGAGCTCATCGGCCTCCCGGCCGTAGACCCCCGCGGCGGCGGGGCTGACGTAGCGCAGGGTGCCCGTGGGCGCGGCGATCATGATGACGTCGCTGGAGCCCTGGACCAGGGAGCGGAAGTGGTTCTCCTTCTGCGCCAGCTCCTGGGTGAGCGCGATGTTGTCGATGAGCATGATGCCCTGCCGGATGACGAGGGCGAGGACGACGGTGCAGCCGGTGAAGACGACGACCCGGTCGACCTTCCGGCCGTCCACCACGTTGTAGAGGATCCCCAGGGTGCAGACGGCGGCCGCGAGGTACGGCGTGAGTGCGGGCAGCGAGCCGGTGATCGGGCGGCTGACCGGGCGGTCGGGGTGGGGAAGGGGCCGGTCGGGGACGCCGGGGCCCGCTGTGATTCTCCGCGCGCCCCAGGGTGCGTACGCGAGGAGCAGCGAGCCGGCGAACCAGCCGGCGTCGAGCAGTTGCCCCGACTGGTAGCCGGCGCTCAGCAGCGGCGAGGTGAACAGGGCGTCGCTGAGCACGGTCAGGGCCAGGGCCGCGATGGCGGTGTTGACGGCCGAGCGGTTGACCTCGGAGCGCCGGAAGTGCAGGACCAGCACCATGGAGACGAGGGCGATGTCCAGCAGCGGGTAGGCGAGGGAGAAGGCGGCCCGCGGGACGCTGCCGGGGGCGCCCGACTGGGCGGTCCGCGCCGCGTTGGCCAGGGCCAGGCTCCAGGACAGGGTCAGCAGGGACCCGCCGATGAGCCAGGAGTCGAGCGCGAGGCAGACCCAGCCGGCCCGGGTGACGGGGCGTTTGGCCAGGACGAGCAGGCCGACGATGGCGGGCGGGGCGAAGCAGAGGAAGGCGAAGTCGGCGAGGGAGGGCTTGGGCATGGGCGCGCCGAGGACCACCTCGTACCAGCCCCAGATGGCGTTGCCGCAGGCGCCCATGAGGGAGGAGAAGGCGAACAGCAGCCAGGCCGGGCGCTCGCGGCTGTCGATCGCCCGTGCGTACGAGTAGCAGGAGACGGCGGCGAGCAGCGCGGCGGCGCTGAGCCCGAAATCGCCCATGACCTCGGCGAGTTCCTGGGAGCCCCAGCCGAAGGCGGCGCCGATCGCGTACCCGGCGCTGATGAGGGCGAGGAGCAGCTGCATCAGCAGCCTCCTGCCGCCCCGGCAGATGGGCGGCCGGGTCAGCAGGGCCGCCCCGTGCGCACTCACCGGTCCCCCTCGCCGGCTGATTCCGGCGCTCCCCGTCGTCGCTTCCGGCGGCTGTGCCGCAGCGGATCCTTCGTCCATTGGCCGTGCATCGCCCGTCGCCCCCCAAAGTGTCCGATCACCCCAGCGCCAGACGTTCGTGGCGCAGCCCCTTGTTCCGGACGATACACCACTTTCGTCACTCAGGGACATAGATGCTGTACTCTGCGTTACCAATTGGGGAGTTGTTGCCACTGAGTGCATCCGTGCGGATGCGGAGGGTGTGCGATCATATGCGCGGACGGGGCTGCGCAGGCGGGGCCGCGCGGGCGCGTCAGTCGGTGATCAGGACGGTGTTCTCGAGGGGGTCCCCGGCGGCGAACCGGGTCAGCTGACGGACCACCAGGCGCTTGGCGCGTGGCTCGAAGGCGCTGCTGCTGCCGCCGACGTGGGGCGTGATCAGCACATGCGGAGCATGCCACAGGGGGTGCCCGGCGGGCAGCGGTTCGGGATCGGTGACGTCGAGCGCGGCGCGCAGCCGGCCCGCTTCCAGTTCTGCGAGCAGGGCGGCGGTGTCGACCACGGGACCGCGTGCCACGTTCACGAGGAGCGCGCCGTCCTTCATGCGGCCGAGGAAGTCCGCGCCGGCCAGGCCGCGCGTCTCCTCGGTCAGCGGCGTGGAGAGGATCACCACGTCGGCCTCCGGGAGGAGGCGGGGCAGTTCGGCGAGGGAGTGGACCGGGCCGCGCGTGGTGGCGCGCGCCGAGCGTGCGACCCGCGCGACCCGCGCGCACTCGAAGGGCGCGAGCCGGTCCTCGACGGCCGCGCCGATGGATCCGTAGCCGACGATGAGGACGGACTTGTCGGCCAGGGCGTCGTAGAACCCGCCCCGCCACTGCTCGCGGTCCTGGCCTCGCACCATGCCGGGGATCCCGCGCAGCGAGGCGAGGACGAGGGTGAGCGCGAGCTCGGCGGTGCTCGCCTCGTGGACGCCGCGGGCGTTGCACAGCCGGACGCCCGGGCGCAGCAGGTCGAGGCCGCCGAGGACGTGGTCGACCCCTGCCGTGAGCGTCTGGACGACCTCCACCTCGGGCATGGCCGCCAGCGGGCGCAGCGTGACCTCGGGCGACTTCATGTACGGGGTGACGTAGAAGGCGCAGGCGGCCGGGTCGGCGGGGAAGTCGTCCTCGCCGTCCCAGTGGCGGTAGTGGAAGGAGTCGGGGAGGCCCTCGACCTCCTCGGCGGGGAACGGGAGCCAGACGTCCGCGGTCTTTGCAGTCATGATCACGAGGCTATGCCAAGGGATCCTTGATCAACCCGTTAGTTTGAGGGCCGGACGTGGAGGGGGACGCACGGGTGGAGCGCAGGTCGATCGGGGCGGGGGCGCTGTCGGTGGGCGCCGTCGGGCTCGGGTGCATGCCGATGAGCTGGGCGTACGCACCGTCGCGGCGGCGCGGCGAGGATGCGATGGCCGCGGTGCACACGGCGCTGGACCTGGGGGCGAACCTGCTCGACACGGCGGACCTGTACGGGCCGTTCACCAACGAGCTGCTGCTCGGGCGGGTGCTGCGGGAACGGCGGGCCGAGGCGTTCGTGTCGGCCAAGGTGGGGCTGCGGGCGGGCGAGCAGCACGTGGTGGCCTGCGGGCGGCCGGAGTACCTGCGGCGGGCCTGCGACGCATCGCTGCGGCGGCTGCGCACGGACGTGATCGACCTGTACCAGCTGCACCGGGTGGACCCGGAGGTCCCGGTGGAGGAGACCTGGGGTGCGATGGCGGAGCTGGTGGCCGCCGGGAAGGTGCGGGCGCTGGGGTTCTGCGCGCTGGGTGCAGGCGCCGGGCCGGGCGCGGGGCGGCGCGGGGACCGGGCGTACGGGACGACCCTGCGCCACCTGGAGCGGGTGCAGCAGGTGTTCCCGGTCAGCGCGGTGCAGGCGGAGCTGTCGGTGTGGTCGCCGGAGGCGGCGCGGCTGCTGCTGCCGTGGTGCGCGGCGCGCGGGGTGGGGTTCCTGGCGGCGATGCCGCTGGGCAGCGGGTTCCTGACCGGGACGCTGACGCCCGGCCAGGGGTTCGAGTGGGAGGACGTGCGGGCCCGGCACCCACGGTTCACGGCGGAGTCGATGGCGCAGAACCAGGTGCTGGTGGCGGGGCTGCGGCGGGTGGCCCGGCGGCACGGTCCCCGGGTGACGGCGGCGCAGGTGGCGCTGGCGTGGGTGCTGGCCCAGGGGGCGCAGGTGGTGCCGGTGCCGGGGGCCCGGCGGGCGTGCTGGGCGGCGGAGAACGCGGGTGCGGCGCAGCTGCGGCTGGCGGCGGAGGACCTGGCGGAGATCGAGGAGCTGCCGGCGGCCGTGGGGGCCTGGGACTGAGCCCGGCCGACAACCACTCGATCGAGTGTACGAGTGGCGGAACTTCGGGTGCGGCGGCAGGTGTTGAAGCGGGTGGAAGGCACCGATCGCGGAGACGGCCGCAGGACCGGAGGGGAGCAGGGCGATGCGACGGGGACGGGTGCAGGAGCAGGCGGACCGGCGGGTTCGGAGGCGGGTGCAGGAGCGGGCGGACCGGCGGATTCGGGGGCGGTCGCGCGGGGTGGTGGCGGCGGTGGCGCTGGCCGGGTGTGGGGCCCTGCTGGCGGCGGGATGCGGGCCGGCGCGGCCACCGGGTGCCGCGCCGAGCGGTTCGCCGCCGACCGCGCGGAGCGGCGCGGCGGCGTCCCCGGGCGGCCCGTCGGGATCCGCGCAGCCGTCCGGGCCGTCGGCGCCGCCCGCGCCGCCCGCCAAGGGGGCCGTGACGGTGACCGGCGAGATCGCCAAGGACCTCGAGTCGCCCTGGGGCCTGGCCCCGCTGCCGGACGGGGACCTGCTCGTCGCCTCGCGGGACCGGGGCACGATCAGCAGGGTGGCGGTCGCCACGGGGCAGGTGACGCAGATCGGGAAGGTGCCCGGGGTGGACCCGGGCGGTGAGGGCGGGCTGCTGGGGCTGGCCCTGTCGCCTTCGTTCGCCTCGGACCGGATGGTGTACGCGTACTTCACGACCGAGTCCGACAACCGGATCGCCCGGATGCGGTACGACGAGCACCGGGAGCCGGGACAGCAGCTGGGCGCACCGGACACCGTGCTGCGGGGCATCCCCAAGGGGGTCGTCCACAACGGCGGGCGGATCGCGTTCGGCCCGGACCGGATGCTGTACGCGGGCACGGGCGAGACGGGGAACACGGCGCTCGCCCAGGACCGGAAGTCGCTGGGCGGCAAGATCCTGCGGATGACCCCGGACGGGCGGCCGGCGCACGGCAATCCGGAGCCGGACTCCGTCGTCTACTCGTACGGCCACCGCAATGTGCAGGGACTGGCCTGGGACGGAGAGAAGCGGCTGTGGGCGGCCGAGTTCGGCCAGCACACCTGGGACGAGCTGAACCTGATCGAGCCCGGCGGGAACTACGGCTGGCCCGAGGCCGAGGGCACGGCGGGCAGACCCGGCTTTCGCGACCCGGTGGCGGTCTGGAGGACCGACGAGGCCTCCCCGAGCGGGATCGCCTGGGCGCAGGGCTCGGTGTGGATGGCCGCGCTCAAGGGCGAGCGGCTCTGGCGGATCCCGCTCGCCGGGACGAGGCCGGCGGCCGAGCCCGAGGCCTTCCTCCAGGGGCAGTACGGCCGGCTGCGGACGGTGGTCTCCCTCGGTGGGGACAAGCTGCTGCTGGTCACGAGCGAGACGGACGGGCGCGGATCGCCGCAGCCGGGCGACGACCGGATCCTGACCCTGACAGTGCGGTGACCGACACGGCCCCGGGGAGGGGCGGAAGGCACGGTGGCGCGGTGTTCAACATGATCGAGGAGCTGTTCAACCCGGGACGCAGGCATACGGACGAGGAGCGCAAGCGGCTGGAGCTGTCCCGGACCGACGTCGGCGACGGCGATCCGGGACGGGGCCCGATAGACCTGGACTCCGGCAAGGTGCTCATACGCCTCGAGGAGCAGCCCCCACCGCAGGAGTGACCGGCCCGAACAGGCGCAGCCGGTGGGCGAGGGCGGCCGCTTCGCCGCGGCCGGCGACGCCCAGCTTGGCCAGGATGTTGGACACGTGGACGCTGGCCGTCTTCGGGGAGATGAACAGCTCCTCGGCGATCTGGCGGTTGCTGTGGCCGGCGGAGACCAGGCGCAGGACGTCGCGCTCGCGGCTGGTCAGGCCCAGGGCCTCGGCCGGGTCGGTGTCCGGTGCGGACAGGGCCGCGGGGGTGTCGGCCACGGTGAGCGGGAGCCGGGCGCGCTGTGCCAGCAGCGCCAGGTCCTCGCGCAGCCGGCGTGCGCCGAGCTGCTCGGCGGTGGCATGGGCGTCGCGGAGCAGGGCGGCCGCGGGCTCCCGGTCGCCGCCGGCGGCCAGCATCGCCTCGGCGAGCCGGTGGCGGGCGCGGGCCAGCAGGTACGGGCGCTCCAGCGGGCGGACGGCCTCTTCCACGGCGGTCCAGTCGGGGACGGTGTCCCGGGCCTCGGCGCGCAGCAGTTCGGCGCGGAAGAACTCGGCGTGGGCGGTCCACAGCGGCGCCGGCGTGACCAGCTTCCGGGCGGCGTCGCGCAGGACGGCCAGGGCGGCCTCGCGGCCGGCGTCGGCCACCGGCAGGCCGCGGGCGTCGGCCTCGGCGCGGGCCGCGGCGAGCAGCAGCGGCCAGGCGTAGCGGTGGTGGCCGAGCGGGAAGCCGTGGTCGATCGCGGCGGCGACCTCCGTGCGGACGTCGGCGATGCGGCCCTCGCCGGCGGCCACGCCGACCGCGAGGCGGAAGAGGGGTATGCGGTGCTGGGGCTGGGGGTCGTGGGTGCCGAAGTTCTCTATCGCGGCGGCGAGCTGGGTGGCCGCCTCGGTGAGCTCCCCGCGGGCCAGGGCGAGGTAGGACAGCCGCGCGGAGGCCGCTCCGCGGGGGGCCGCGCTCTGTCCCACCTGCAGGGCGCGCCGGGCGGCTTGGGCGGCCTCGTCCCAGCGGCCGAGGCTGTACAGGCTCTCGGCCATGTTGCCCATGATCCACGCCTCGGTGTCCAGCAGGCGTGACGTCTTGACCAGCCGGGCTCCCTCTTCGGCGAGGGTCACGGCCTCCAGGGACCGGCCGATGCTTTCCAGTTGGGAGGAGAGGTTGATATGTGCACGACCGACCAGTGTGAAGAGGCCGAGTTCGCCGGCCCGCTCCTTGACCGCGTGCATCTCGGCGAAGCCGCGCTCCGGGTCGCCGGCGTCCGTGAGCATGCAGCCCACGGTGATCCGGGCGTTCAGCTCGATCTCCTCGGCGCCGACCATGCGGGCGTAGCCGACGGCGCGTTCGGCCGCGGCGAGGTTGCCGGGGCCGGGGTCGTGGAGCATGCCCCAGCCCGCGGCCCGGACCAGGACCTCCGCGTGCACCTGGGACGGGGGCAGCCCCTTGACGAGCTCCTGGGCCTTGGCGAGCTCCTCCCAGCCGTCCCCGCGGGCCAGGCTGGCGACCAGCCGCGAGCGCTCGGTCCAGAACCAGGCGGCCCGCAGCGGGTCGTCGTCCTCCTCCAGCAGGCGCAGCGCCGTCTTGGTGATCTTCAGGGCGCGTTCGCGTTCGCCGCCGAAGCGGGCGGCGACGGTGGCCTCGGCGAGCAGGTCGAGGCGCTGGAGCGGGGTGGTGGCCGGGTCGCAGCCGCAGGGCGGGTACACCTCGGTGTAGTCGGCGGGGCGCAGGACCTGGCGGACCTCTTCGGGTGCGCTCTCCCACAGGTCCAGCGCCCGGTCCAGCAGCCGCAGCTGCTCGGAGTAGGCGTGCCGGCGGCGGGCGGCCACCGAGGCGGCGAGCACGGCGGGCAGGGCCTTGGCGGTGTCGTTGGCGTAGTACCAGTAGCTGGCCAGCCGGATGATCCGCTCCTCGGCCCGGATGAGGGTGTCGTCGGCCTCCAGGGCCTCGGCGTAGCGGCGGTTGACGCGGGAGCGCTCGCCGGGCAGCAGGTCGTCGCTGACGGCCTCGCGGACGAGGGAGTGGCGGAAGCGGTAGCCGTCGCCGTCGGAGGTGGGCAGGAGGATGTTGGCGCCGACGGCGGCCCGCAGTGCCTCGATCAGCTCGTCCTCGCTGAGCCCGGCGACGGCCCGCAGGAGCGGGTACTCCACGGTGGAGCCGCCCTCGGCGACGATGCGGACCACGCGCTGGGCGGCCTCCGGGAGCACCTCGACGCGGACCAGCAGCAGGTCGCGCAGGGATTCGGTGAGTCCGGCGCGGCAGCCGCTCTCCCGGCAGGCGGCGAGTTCCTCGACGAAGAAGGCGTTGCCGTCGGAGCGGTCGAAGACGGAGGCGACGAAGGCCTCGTCGGGCTCCTCGGCGAGGATCCCGGCGAGCTGGCGGCGCACCTCGGCCCGGTTGAAGCGGGGCAGTTCGATGCGCTGGACGGTGCGCAGGCGGTCGAGTTCCGCGAGGAGCGGGCGCAGCGGGTGGCGGCGGTGGATGTCGTCGGCCCGGTAGGTGGCGACGAGGACGAGCCGGCCGCTGGTGAGGGTGCGCAGGAGGTAGGACAGCAGGTGCCGGGTGGAGGTGTCGGCCCAGTGCAGGTCCTCCAGGACCAGGACGACGGTGCGCTCGGCGGCGAGCCGCTCCAGCATCCGGACCGTCAGTTCGAAGAGCCGGGCGGTGCTCTCCTCGTCGTGGGGGCCGCGCAGGGTCTCGCCGAGCTCGGGCAGGATCCGGGCGAGCTCGTCCTCCTGTCCGGCGGCCGCGGCGGCCAACTCCTCGGGGAGCAGCCGGTGCAGGGTGCGCAGGGCCGTCGAGAACGGGGCGAAGGGAAGCCCCTCCGCCCCGATCTCCACGCATCCGCCGACGGCCACCACGGCGCCGTGCCGTGCGGCCTCGCCGAGGAACTCCTCGGTGAGGCGTGTCTTGCCGACTCCGGCCTCTCCCCCGATGAGCAGCGCCTGCGGCTCCCGGGCGGCGGCGCGCGCCAGTGCGTCGGTGAGTACGGCCAGTTCGTCGGCTCGGCCGACGAACACCGGGCTGACAGATCTGGTCTCCACGCCGCCGAGCATCGCACAGGAGGCCTGGTCGGCGGCACCGTGATTCCGTGCGCTTCTCATCACGCGTCAGTCCCCCCTGCCCGCACCGCTGTTCAGGCGGCGCGGGTGAAGCGGCTGCGGCCTTCCCTCACCGTCCCTTCGGGTTCCTGGCTGCGCGTCGGGACCCGGTGCGCCTTGCTCGCGGCCCGCGCCAGGCGGTACGCCTCGGCCTCGCGCAGGAGGTCGGCGCGGCGGAGGGTGGCCAGCTCGTACTCGAACATCTCGTTCTCCCTGGTGGTGTTTCTCGGAGCACCTCGTTCGGTGTGATCCAAGATTCGCGTCCCAGGGGGTGCCGGCACATCGGGCGCATGCCGCATGTGTCCGGGCGGGGGGTCCTTAGTCCCGGGGCCCCGGGCGGCCGGGGCGGCCCGGGGGTGCTTAGGAAAGGCCCTAGGCGGCCTTGGGGAGGGAGACGAGGAGGTCGAAGTACATGAGGCCGAAGAGCAGGATGCCGAGGGCGCCGAGGGCGACGGCGGCCCAGGCGACGGCGCGGACCCAGGCGGGCAGGGCGCGGTCGGGGGCGGTGGCGGGGGCGGCGAGGGCCGGGCGGGCCAGCACGAACACGGCGAGGAGGAGGGCGAGGGTGGACAGGACTCCGTTGACGAGGGCGGTCGTGTGCCAGGCGTCGCCGTACAGGGCGGCGATCTTCGCCTCGGTGGTGGTGGCGTTGACCGATTCGATCTGGCCGATGAGGGTCTGGCGCTCGGCCAGGACGCGGGAGACCCAGCTCCCGCTGAGCGCGACGAGGGCGAGTCCGGCGGCGACCACGGCCCCCGCGCCAGACCCGACGCCGACCGGCTCGGCGTCGTCCGACTCCCCGAGTCCGGCAACCTCGGCGTCCTCGTCCGCCCCGCCCACCTCATCGGCCTCGGCGGCCCGGTCCGCCGCCCCGTCGGCCTCCTCGGCCGCTCGGTCCGTCCCGGCGGCCTGGTCGGCCTCGGCGGGGGCGGCGGTGCGGTCGGTCGTGATGTCGGCTGCCTCGGGGGTCTCCGCCTGGTCGGCGGTGGGGGCGGTGTTACGGGCGGTCTTCGTGGTGTCCATGGGGGGCACGGTAGGCGGCTTGTCTGAGAGGGGTCTGAGAACCAGGCCGGGGGTGCGGTGCGCTGCGCGCAGCCCCTCCCCGCCCCGCCCTTTCACCGTTTCCCGGGGCTCCGCCCCCGGACCCCTCCCAGCGCTTTGCGGCCCGGGGGCCCAGGGCCGGGCGGGCCCGGGCGCGGGGTCAGGCGGTGGGGGGCCATTCGGGGGCGAGGACGGACCAGAGTTCGGTGTCCTGGCGGACGCCGCGGTGGGGGTGGTTCTGCCGCAGGACGCCCTCGCGGGTCATGCCGAGCCGCTCGGCAACGGCAAGACTCTTCTTGTTGGCCGCGGAGGCGTACCACTCGACCCGGTGCATCCCCCGCTCGTGGAAGGCCCAGTCGATCAGGACCCGGCAGGCCTTGGTCACCAGGCCCCGCCCGGCCGCCGCCGGCTCCAGCCAGCAGCCGACCTCGCAGGTGCCGCTCTGGGCGTCGAAGGTGCGGAAGAGGACGCCCCCGACGAGGGTGCCGTCGACCCTGATGCCGTAGATGCGCCCGCCGTCGGCGGCCGCCTTCTGCGCGTACGCGGACAGGAAGCTGCGCGCCGACTCCAGGTCCGTGACCACGTCCGGCAGGACGATGTGCTGCCCGATGTACTCCCGCCCGCGGTCCATGTGGATCAGGAACTCCTCGGCGTGCCGGGGCTCCAGGGGGAACAGCCGGGCGTCGTCGGCGAGGGCTGTGGAGAACATGCGGCTACGTCCTTGGGTCTCGTGCGGCGGGCTGCCGGATCCGGCGGTTGCCGGATCACCGGGAGGGGGCAGCCGGCTCGGCGCCGTCCTCGCTCGTGGCGGGCTGCGCGCCGGTCCGCTGCGCGGGCAGTGTCGCATGCACGCGGCGTTCGGGGGCCTCGATGCTGATCCTCGGCAGCCGGCGGTCCAGCCAGGCGGGCAGCCACCAGTTGGCGCCGCCGAGCAGGTGCATCAGGGCCGGGACGAGGAGGGTGCGCAGCACGAAGGCGTCGAGGGCGACGGCCGAGGCGAGCGCGATGCCGAACATCGCGATGATCCGGTCGCCGCTGAGCACGAACGCCAGGAAGACGGAGATCATGATGACGGCCGCCGAGTTGATCACCCGGCTGGTCTCGGCGAGGCCGACGCGGACGGCCCGCCGGTTGTCGCCGGTCTCCAGCCATTCCTCGTACATGCGGCTGACGAGGAAGACCTGGTAGTCCATGGAGAGCCCGAACAGGACCGAGACCATGATCACCGGCAGGAAGGGTTCGATCGGCCCGGCGCTGCCCAGGCCCAGCAGCTCGCTGCCCCAGCCCCACTGGAAGACCGCGACGACGACACCGAAGGAGGAGGCGACGGCGGCCACGTTCATGGCGGCGGCCTTGAGGGGGACGCCTATGGACCGGAAGGCGAGCAGCAGCAGGACGCAGCCGAGGGTGATGACCACGCCGACGAAGAGGGGCAGCTTGCCGATGATGACGTCGGCGAAGTCGTCGTAGCCGGCGGTCACGCCGCCGACGTGGACCTCCATCGTGCTGCCGTGCCGGGCGCGCGGGATGACGTCCTCGCGCAGGGCGGTGACCAGCTCGCTGGTGGCCCTGGACTGCGGGGAGGAGTCGGGGATGACGGTCACGACGGCGGTGTCGCCACTGCGGTTGAAGACGGCGGGGCCGGCGGAGGCGACGTGCTCGGTGGTGCGCAGCGCCTCGGCCAGGCGCCCGACGGCGAGCCGGTCGCCGGCTCCGTCGAGGCGGGCGACGACGGTGAGCGGGCCGTTCACTCCGGGGCCGAAGCCGTCGGCGAGCAGGTCGTAGGCCTGCCGCGTGGTGGCGGTCTCGGGGTTGTTGCCCTGGTCGGAGGTGCCCAGGTGGAGCGAGAGGGTGGGCAGGGCCAGGCCCGCCATGACGAGGGCGGCCAGGGCACCGAGGATCTTGGGGTGGCGCTCGACGAAGGCCGACCAGCGGGCGGCGAACCCGGTGGGCAGCTCGGGCTGCGGGCCGTCGGCGGCGAGCTTGCGGCGCTCGCGGCGCGACAGGGCGCGGCTGCCGATGTACGACAGGAGCGCGGGCAGCAGCGTGACCGAGGCGGCGACGGTGAGGACCACGGTGAGCGAGGCGGCGACGGCCACGCCGCCGAGGAAGTTCAGGCGGAGCACCAGCATGCCGAGCAGGGCGATGCAGACGGTGGCGCCGGCGAAGACGACGGCCCGGCCGGTGGTGGCGACCGCCCGCTCGGCGGCATCCTCCACGTCGAGGCCCCGTTTGAGGCCCTTGCGGTGGCGGGTGACGATGAACAGCGCGTAGTCGATGCCGACGCCGAGGCCGATGAGGGTGCCGAGCATGGGGGCGAAGTCGGCGACCGCCACGGCGTGCCCGAGCAGGGTGATGCCGAAATAGGCGGTGCCCACGCTGACCAGGGCGGTCGCGATGGGCAGCAGGCTCGCGGCGAGGGAGCCGAAGGCGAGGAAGAGGACCAGGGCCGCGACGGCCACGCCGATGACCTCGGCGAGGTGGGCGGTGGGCGCCTCGGTGAGGCCGATGGCGCGGCCGCCGAGTTCGACGCGCAGGCCGTCCGTCTCGGTGGCCGGGTTCTTCGCGGCGTCGACCACGGCCTGGGCCTGCGCCTTGGGCACGGAGTCGGCCTGCCGGTCGAAGGTGACCACGGCGTACGCGGTGCGCCCGTCGGCGCTGATCTGCGCGGCGCTCTCGGGGCCGGGGCCGTACGGGCCGGCGACGGAGCCGACGCCGGGGAGCCGGGCGACGGTGTCGAGGGCCCGGGTCATGCGCTGCTCGACCGCGGGGGTGCGGGCCGTCTGGTGCTCGGGGGTGCGCCACACGATGGTGTCGGTGTCACCGCCCTGGCCGTGGAAGCCCGCGCGCAGGAGGGCGTTGGCCCGGCTGGACTCGGTGCCGGGGACCTCGTAGTCGTTGGAGAACGCCGCTCCGGCGGTGGCGGCGGCCGCGGCGGTCCCGCCGAGGGCGAGCAGCCAGATCAGGACGGCCACCAGGCGGTGCCGCATGCACCACCGTGCGATTGCTGCCAACGGACGTGCTCCCTGGTGGTTCGGATCTTTACCGGGAGGCGGCCCGACGCAAAGAACGCTAGAACTCGTGAAGGCCGGCCGACGGCCCCGGAGGATCGCCCCGGGGCCCGGCCAAGATGGTCTGCAACCGCCACGATCGCAGCGTTTCGTGATCGTTGGCCCGTTTCGTGTGCATCGTCACAGGGACGGGTGCACGGCCCCGTCCGGTTCGCCGACCCGGTAGCCGGGGATGGAGGGCCAGCGGACCGTCAGGACGACCGACTCCTCCTCCGCGTACCAGGAGTGGTCCGTGCCGCGGCCCCAGACCACGTAGTCGCCCTGCTCGTCGAGGACGACGCTGCGGCCGGGGAACTCCATCCGGAACCGCCCGCTGATCAGGACGAGCAGGGCGGTGCGCTCCTCCCCCGTCGTCCACTGCGCCCGCTCGTCGCCCTTCGGGTGGACGCCCCACTTGATCTCCACGTCCTTGCTGTGGCGCGGGTCGCCGGAGTCCTTGAAGTGGCCGAGGAGCCAGCCGCGGTCGGTGGCGGCGTCCGGGGCGGCCTTGCCGATGTAGAGGGAGTCGTCGTTCACGGGGCGAGGCTAATGCAGTTGCGGGGGCCTCCCGTCCGGTGATCAGCTGCGGTCGATGAATACCGATGAGCTGCAGAGGATCCGGGCGGAGTACGACCGCGAGGTGCGCCGGGACGCACGGCCGGACGCGGCCGGGGCCCGGGTGGAGCGGGTGGGGGCCGTCGTCCGGCAGACCGTGCCCGGGCCCGGGTGGAACGGCGTGCTCTGGTCGGACCTGGACGGGGCCACGGCTGACGCGGAGATCGCCTCGCAGGTGGCGTACTTCGCGGGGCGCGGCGCCGACGACTTCGAGTGGAAGCTGTACGGCCACGACCGGCCGGCGGACCTCGGCGCGCGGCTGCGGGCGGCGGGCTTCGTACCGGAGCCGTCCGAGACCGTGATGGTGGGGCGGGTGGAGGAGCTCGCCGCGCTGCCGGTGGAGCCCCCGGAGGGGATCACCCTGCGCACGGTGACGGACGAGGCCGGTGTGGATCTGATGATGGAGGTCCACGCGGGCGCCTTCGGGACGCATCGGCCCCGCATCCGGCACCTGATGCTCACCCTGCTGCGGGAGGAGCCGGAGACGATCGCGGCGGTGGTGGCGATGGCCGGCGACACCCCGGTGAGCGCGGCCCGCATGGAGATGCGTCCGGGCTGCTCCTTCGCGGGACTCTGGGGCGGCGGCACGCTGCCGCAGTGGCGGGGCAGGGGCATCTACCGCCTGCTGGTGGCCCACCGGGCCCGGATCGCGGCCGAGCGCGGCATCCGCCACCTGAACGTGGACGCCTCCGAGGACAGCCGCCCGATCCTGGAGCGCCTGGGCTTCGCGGTGCTGGGCACGACGGTGCCGTACGTGTGGCAGGCGGGCGGCAGCGGGCCCGGCGCCGCGTAGCCCTCTTTCGCAACGGAGCCGTCTTCCACGGCGCACCCGTCTTCCACGACGACTCGACCCGACGCAGCCCCCAGAAGGAAGGACCACCCCATGGAGCGAACCCCTCCGCCCCTGACCGGGAACGAACGCGAGACCCTGCGCGCGTACCTCGACTACCACCGGGCCACCCTCGCCTGGAAGTGCGAGGGGCTAGGCGACGAGGAGCTGCGCCGCGCCTCGATGCCGCCGTCCACGCTGAGCCTGCTGGGCCTGGTCCGGCACATGGCCGAGGTGGAGCGCCACTGGTTCCGCCGCACCCTGGGTGGGGAGGACGTCCCCCACCTGTGGTCGGACAGCCACGACTTCCAGGCCGCCTACGACGCCACGGGCGCCACCCGCGAGGAGGCCTTCGCGGCCTGGCGGGCGGAGGTCGAGCACAGCCGGCGCGTCGAGGCCGCGGCGGCCTCGCTTGACGTGACGGTGCACGTGCCGTCGTGGAAGGAGGACGCCTCGATGCGCCTGATCATGCTCCACATGATCCACGAGTACGCCCGCCACAACGGCCACGCGGACTTCCTCCGCGAGGCCATCGACGGGACCACGGGCGCCTGACCCCACCCTCGCACCCCATATAGTTAGGGAAGCCTTACCTAAACACATGGGGACTGGGGGACGAGTGTGAGCCTTGTGACCGACGCGGACGACCGGGCGGACGACGGGCCGGACGACTGGGAGCTGTACCGGGACGATTGGGGCATCCCCCATCTCCGCGCCCCCGACGCCCTCCGCCTGGCCTACGCCCAGGGCCGCGTCACGGCCCTGGACCGCGCCTGGCAGCTCGAGGTCGAACGCCACCGCTCCCAGGGTTCCAGCGCGGCCTTCCTCGGCCCCGAGGCGGTCGCCTGGGACCGGTTCGCCCGGCAGAGCCGCCTCGACGACACGGCCCGCCGCTGCCACGAGGAGCTCGACCCGCAGACCGCCGCCTGGGTCGGCGCCTACGTGGACGGGGTCAACGACGGCCTCGCCGCCGGCGCCGCCCGCGACGAGCGCTTCGCCCGCACCGGCCACACCCCCGTCCCGTGGGAGCCGTGGGTTCCGCTCGGCATCTGGGTCGCCACCCACATCCTGTTCGCCGGCTTCGCCACGAAGCTGTGGCGGGAGCGGGTGGCCCGCGCCCTCGGGGACGAGGCCGCCACCCTCTTCGCCACCGACGGACCCGGCACCGCCGGCAGCAACGGCTGGCTCGTCCCGGGCGACCGGACCGCCAGCGGCTCGGCGATCATCGCGGGCGACCCGCACCGGTTCATCGAGGACCCGGGCGTCTACCAGCAGATCCGCCTTTCCTGCCCCGAGTACGACGTCCTCGGCCTGGCGGTGCCCGGCGTCCCCGGGCTCGGCCACTTCGGGCACACCGGCAGCGCCGCCTGGGCGATCACCAACGCGATGGCCGACTACCAGGACCTGTACGTAGAGCAGCTGCGCACCACCGCGGACGGCGCGGGCATCGAGGCGCTGGGCCCCGGCGGCACCTGGGAGCCCGTCCACCGTCACACCGAGACCATCGCCGTCGCCGGAGCCGAGCCCGTCGAGGTCGAGGTCCTGGAGACCGCCCGCGGCCCGGTGATCACCCGCGCGGGCGTCGACGGCGCCCCGGAAACCGGCGGCACGGAAACCGCCGCCGCAGAAACCGCTGCCGCAGAAACCGCCGCCCCGGACGCCGGTGCCGCCGCTCCGGACGCCTCCGAGCAGACCCTCTCCCTGCGCTACCCGCCCCGCGTCCGCCGCGACCTCGGCTTCGCCGTCCTGCCCGCCCTGCTGCGCGCCCGTACCGTCGCCGACATCGACCGCGCCCTCGACGGCTGGGTCGAGCCCGTCAACGTGGTCCACGCGGCCGACTCCGCGGGCGGCCTGCTGCACCGCGCAGCCGGCAAGGTCCCGCTGCGCGATCCGGCCAACCGGCTGCGCCCCGTGCCCGCCTGGGACGCCCGCCACGCCTGGCAGGGCTGGGCCGAGACCCCCGCCGAGCCGGTGCAGGGCTTCGCCGTCATGGCCAACGCGCGCGGGATCGCCTCCCCGCTCGGCGTGGAGTTCGCGCCCCCGCACCGCGCCGACCGCATCCGCGCGCTGCTCTCCGGCTCCGCGCAGTGGTCCCCGGAGGCGATGGCCGACGTACACCGGGACACCTACCTGGCCTCGGCCGAGCCGCTGCTCGCCCTGCTGCCCCCGCCTGCGGGCCTGACCCCCGCCGCGCAGGCGCTGCGCACCCGGCTGCTCGCCTGGGACCGGCACATGGAGTCGGACAGCGCCGAGGCGACGCTCTTCGCGGCGCTGCGCACCGCGACCGTCCGCCGCCTCGCCGCCGACCCCGCCCTCGCCGCCCTCGCGGCCGCACCGACCGGGCCCGAGGTGTTCCACCCGTGGCTGTACCTGCTCCCCCGCGTCGGCTACGCGCTGGAACACCTGCTGGCCACCGGCCTGCTGCCCGGGCTCGACCGGATGGCGCACGTACGCGCCGCCCTGGAGGAGACGGCCGCGGCGGGCGCCCCCGACACGCCGTGGTCGCAGGTGCACCGCCTCGCGCCCTGGTCGGCCCTGCCGGATCCGGAGGCCGAGTGGCCCGGCCTCGGCGGCGACCACGACTGCGTGAACGCCACCTCCTCCGTCCCCGGGTTCACCGATCGGTGCGCCCGCGCCTCCGCGGCCCGCTACGTCTGGGACCTGGCCCGCCGCGAGGACAGCCTGTGGGCGGTCCCGCTCGGCGCGGACGGCGTCACCGGATCGCCCCACCACCGCGACCAGCTCCCGCTGTGGGCGCGGTGCGCACTCGTCCCGGTCGTCACCGACTGGACCCGGCTCAGCAAGGACTCAGCATGACCACCACCGCCCCCGCTCCCGCCCCGGCCGTGTCCTCCCGGCAGCCCGTGTACACACAGGCCGTCGAGGGCTTCGGCACCCTCACCTTCACCCCCGTCGACCCCGCCGCCGACTCCGCGCTGATCCACAGCTGGGTCACCGAGGAGCGGGCCCGCTTCTGGGGCATGGCCGGGGCCGACCGCGCCCTCGTCCAGGAGATCTACGAGGACGTCGACCGCCGCACCACCCACCACGCCTTCCTGGCGCGCCGCGACGGCAGGCCGGTCGCGCTCTTCCAGACGTACGACTGCGCCGAGGACCGGGTGAGCGAGTGCTACGAGGTGCAGCCCGGCGACACCGGCGTGCACCTGCTGCTCGGCCCGGTGCAGGGCGCGGCCGAGCCCGGCTTCAGCGCCCGGCTGATCGAGGCCTTCCTGGCCTTCGTGCTCGCGGACGGGACCACGCGCCGCATCGTCGCGGAGCCCGACGCCCGCAACGACAAGGCCGTGGCCCGCCTGGAGCGGACGGGCTTCGCCCTCGGCCCGGAGGTAGAGCTCCCGGAGGTCGACCTGCCGGAGGTGTACCTCCCGGCGAAGCGCGCCCGCCTCGCGTTCCTCACCGCGCCGGGAAGTCGGTGACGAGCTCCGCACACTCGGCCGGGCGCTCCAGGAGCGGAAGGTGCCCGGTGGGCAGCTCCGCGACCTCGGTGCCCGGGCCGCCTTCGTCGGCGCACCGCCGCCCGCCGGCCGTCAGACCGCCATGACCTGTACGTCGTACTGCTCGATCCGCTCGTCGCGGGTGGCGAGCGTCAGGCCCTCGATCTGAGCCTGGGCGACGAGGAGTCGGTCGAACGGATCCCGATGGTGCTGCGGCAGTCTGCCCGCCCGCACGCCGTGCCCCGCAGTGATCGGGAGCGAGGTGAACTGGCTGTCCCTGACGCGCTCCGCCAGGTCCTCGGGGGCCCGTCAGCTTCCCGAGCGGCTGCTTGATGGCGATCTCCCACGGCGACACGGCGCTGACGTACACCGCCGGCTCTGTGTCCAGCAGGTCCTTGATCTCCCCGGACAGCTCGGCCGAGTCGGCCAGCCACCACAGGACGACCTGCGTGTCGAGGAGGAGCCTCATCACCGCATCCCGAAGGCATCGGCGATGTCGTCGGGCAGCTCGTCGAAGTCGTCCGGAATGTGGATCGCGCCCGCAAGGGACCCGCGGCCCGTTCGCCGGACCTTGGGCCGCAGGGGAACCACCTCGGCAACGGGTTCGCCCGCCTTGCTGATCACCACCTCTTCGCCGGTCGCCACCTGCTCGAGGATCCGGGAAAAATGGGTCTTGGCCTCGTGAACGTTGTACTGCCGAGCCGCTTCCACGACTGCCTCCTGTCGGAGCGACGGGTGGACTGAGCGACGGGTGGACTAACCGATGGACTAAAGGTAGCCCGTCGCGTCGCAATCCGTCGGCGGAAAGCAGAGTGGCCCGCACCGGAAGTCCCGGTGCGGGCCACTCTCATGCACAACGATCCGTCGGATCAGCCCTCGGAGACGCCGAGCTTCTCCAGGATCAGCTCCTTGACGCGGGCCGCGTCGGCCTGGCCGCGCGTGGCCTTCATGACCGCGCCGACCAGGGCGCCGACGGCGGCGACCTTGCCGCCGCGGATCTTGTCGGCGATCGCCGCGTTGCCCGCGATGGCCTCGTCCACGGCCGTGCCGAGCGCGCCCTCGTCCGAGACGACCTTCAGGCCGCGCTTCTCGACCACCTCGTCCGGGGTGCCCTCGCCGGCGAGGACGCCCTCGATGACCTGGCGGGCCAGCTTGTCGTTGAGCGAGCCGTCCGCGACCAGGGCCGCCACCCGGGCCACCTGGGCCGGGGTGATCGGCAGCTCGTCGACGGAGACGCCCTGCTCGTTGGCGTTGCGGGCCAGCTCGCCCATCCACCACTTGCGGGCGGCAGCCGAGTCGGCGCCCTCCTCGATGGTGGCGACGATGGACTCCACCGCACCCGCGTTGAGGATGGACTGCATGTCGTGCTCGCTGACGCCCCACTCCTCGCGGAGGCGGTTGCGGCGCACGCGCGGCATCTCGGGCAGGCCGGCGCGCAGCTCCTCGACCCACTCACGGGCCGGGGCCACGGGGACCAGGTCGGGCTCCGGGAAGTACCGGTAGTCCTCGGCGTTGTCCTTGATGCGGCCGGAGGTGGTGGAGCCGTCGTCCTCGTGGAAGTGACGGGTCTCCTGCACGATCGTGCCGCCGGAGGACAGCACGGCCGCGTGGCGCTGGATCTCGAAGCGGGCGGCGCGCTCGACGGACCGCAGGGAGTTGACGTTCTTCGTCTCCGAGCGGGTGCCGAACTCCTTGGTGCCGTTCGGGCGCAGCGACAGGTTCACGTCGCAGCGCATCTGGCCCTTGTCCATCCGGGCCTCGGAGACGCCGAGGGCCTTGATGACCTCGCGCAGCTCGGCGACGTACGCCTTGGCGACCTCGGGGGCCCGCTCGCCCGCGCCCTCGATGGGCTTGGTGACGATCTCGATGAGCGGGATGCCGGCGCGGTTGTAGTCCAGCAGGGAGTGGGACGCGCCGTGGATACGGCCGGTGGCGCCGCCGACGTGCAGCGACTTGCCGGTGTCCTCCTCCATGTGGGCGCGCTCGATCTCCACGCGGAAGACCTCGCCGTCCTCCAGCTGGACGTCGAGCCAGCCGTTGAAGGCGATGGGCTCGTCGTACTGGGAGGTCTGGAAGTTCTTCGGCATGTCCGGATAGAAGTAGTTCTTCCGGGCGAAGCGGCACCACTCGGCGATCTCGCAGTTCAGCGCGAGACCGATCTTGATCGCGGACTCGACGCCGATCGCGTTGACGACCGGCAGGGAGCCGGGCAGGCCGAGGCAGGTGGGGCAGGTCTGGGTGTTGGGCTCGGAGCCCAGCTCGGTGGAGCACCCGCAGAACATCTTGGTCTTGGTGCCGAGCTCGACATGGACCTCCAGGCCCATGACGGGGTCGTACGACGCGAGGGCTTCCTCGTACGACAGCAGTTCGGTGACGGTCACAGTGAAACTTCCTTCTCAGCCCAGCAGGACGTCGTCGTCACCGAAGCGCTTGAGCTCGCGGTACAGGATCGCGAGGCCGGTGACGATGGCGGCGGCGGACACAACGGCGTCGATGAGCTGAAGCGTGTCGTTCTCGGTGCGGGCCTTGCGGGCCTGCTTGATCACGCTGATGGCACCGAAGGCGGTGGTGCCGATCGACAGGTACGTACCGGACTTGGACTTCTTGAAGCCCTTGGCCTTGGTCA
The DNA here is from genome assembly GCF_040636955.1 of Streptomyces sp. NPDC032472. Classification (NCBI taxonomy): domain Bacteria; kingdom Bacillati; phylum Actinomycetota; class Actinomycetes; order Kitasatosporales; family Streptomycetaceae; genus Streptomyces; species Streptomyces sp. NPDC032472. The sequence goes on along the minus strand of NZ_JBEZVK010000001.1, from coordinate 137,687 downwards.
GTGCACTCACAGCGACGGAGCCTCCTCAAGCAGCGGGTGACCCCAGCGCTCGACGAAGGCGGCCTCGACGGCGGCACCGACCTTGTACAGGCGGTCGTCCTTCATCGCCGGGGCGATGATCTGCAGTCCGACGGGCAGGCCGTCCTCGGGCGCCAGGCCGCAGGGCAGCGACATGGCGGCGTTGCCGGCCAGGTTGGTCGGGATGGTGCACAGGTCGGCGAGGTACATCGCCAGCGGGTCGTCGGTGCGCTCGCCGATCGCGAAGGCGGTGGTCGGGGTCGTCGGGGAGACGATCACGTCGACCTGCTCGAAGGACTTCTCGAAGTCCCGGGTGATCAGCGTGCGGACCTTCTGGGCCGAGCCGTAGTACGCGTCGTAGTAGCCGGAGCTGAGCGCGTACGTGCCGAGGATGACGCGGCGCTTGACCTCGTCGCCGAAGCCGGCCTCGCGGGTGAGGGCGGTGACGTCCTCGGCGGAGCGGGTGCCGTCGTCGCCGACGCGCAGGCCGTAGCGCATGGCGTCGAAGCGGGCCAGGTTCGAGGAGCACTCGGACGGCGCGATCAGGTAGTACGCGGCCATCGCGAGGTCGAAGGACGGGCAGTCCAGCTCGACGATCTCGGCGCCCAGCTCCTTGAGGAGCTCCACGGACTCGTTGAAGCGCTGCACGACGCCGGCCTGGTAGCCCTCGCCGGCGAACTGCTTGACGACGCCGACGCGCATGCCGGCGACGGAGCCGTTGCGGGCCGCCTCGACCACCGGGGGCACCGGGGCGTCGATGGAGGTGGAGTCCAGCGGGTCGTGGCCGGCGATCACCTCGTGCAGGAGGGCCGCGTCCAGGACCGTACGGGCGCACGGGCCGCCCTGGTCGAGGGAGGACGAGAACGCCACCATGCCGTAGCGGGAGACGCCGCCGTAGGTGGGCTTGACGCCGACGGTGCCGGTGACGGCGGCGGGCTGGCGGATGGAGCCGCCGGTGTCCGTGCCGATGGCCAGGGGCGCCTGGAAGGCGGCCAGCGCGGCCGCGGAGCCGCCGCCGGAGCCGCCGGGGATGCGGGTGAGGTCCCACGGGTTGCCGGTGGGGCCGTACGCGCTGTTCTCGGTGGAGGAGCCCATGGCGAACTCGTCCATGTTGGTCTTGCCGAGGATGACGACGTCGGCTTCCTTCAGCTTGCGCGTCAGGGTGGCGTCGTACGGCGGGATCCAGCCTTCGAGGATCTTCGAACCGACGGTGGTCGGGACCCCGACGGTGGTGAAGATGTCCTTGAGGGCGAGCGGGACGCCGGCCAGCGGGCCGAGCTTCTCGCCGCGCTCGCGCTTGGCGTCGACGGCGCGCGCCTGGGCGAGGGCGCCCTCGCGGTCGACGTACAGGAAGGCGTGGACCTTCTCGTCGGTCGCGTCGATGCGGGCCAGGTGGGCCTCGGTGACCTCGACGGCCGTGAGCTCGCCGGAGGCGATCTTCTCGGCGGTCTCGGCTGCCGTGAGCTTGATGATGTGGGTGTCGGCCATGGTGATTAGTCCTCCCCCAGGATCTGCGGCACCTTGAAACGCTGCTGCTCCTGGGCAGGAGCGCCGGAGAGCGCCTGCGCGGGGGTGAGCGACGGTCGGACCTCGTCCGCGCGCATGACGTTGGTCAGCGGCAGCGGGTGCGAGGTCGGCGGGACGTCTTGGTCGGCGACCTCGGACACGCGGGCGACCGCGCCGATGATGTCGTCGAGCTGTCCGGCGAAGTGGTCGAGCTCTTCGCCGGACAGTTCCATACGCGCCAGCCGAGCGAGGTGGGCGACCTCCTCGCGCGAAATGCCAGGCATGCAGCGATCCTCTGGGGTTGGAAATTCTGGGTTGGAACCAATCCTAGAGGGAGCCGCCGCCTTGCAGCGCATCAGTATTCACCCGGGAGCACCGGGCCCGTACGGCCGACGGGCCCGGGCGCCGACCGGTTCCCCCTGCGGCCGGTGTCACGGGGTCGGGGTGTCCGAGGCCGCGGCCGACAGCTCCGCGGTGATGTCCGCGGGGCGGCGCCAGCCGCGCTCGCCGCGGGCCAGCAGCCAGGCGGTGGCCTCCTGCGGGGGCATGGCGGCGGCGACCAGCCAGCCCTGGACGGCGTCGCAGCCGAGGTCGCGCAGGCGCTCCCAGGTCTCGTCGTCCTCCACGCCCTCGGCGACGACGAGCAGGCCGAGGGAGTGGGCGAGGTCGACGGTGCAGCGGACGATCTCCGCGTCCTGGGCGTCGACCGCGAGCCGTGCCACGAACGAGCGGTCGATCTTCAGCTCGCTGACCGGGAGGCGGCGCAGGTGGACCAGGGAGGAGTAGCCGGTGCCGAAGTCGTCGAGCGACATCTTCACCCCGTGCCCGGTCAGCCCGGCCATGGTGTCGGCGGCGCGCTGCGGGTCCTCCAGCAGCACGTGTTCCGTTATCTCCAGCTGGAGCCCGCTGGCGGGGACCCCGTGCCGGGCGAGCCGGGCCGCGACCGCGCCGGCGAAGCCGGGGGTGTGGACGTCGCGCGGCGAGACGTTGACGGCGACGGGGACCTTCAGGCCCTGGGCGCGCCAGCGGGCCACCTGGGCGAGGGCGGTCTCGAGCACGTACTCGGTCAGGTGGGGCATCAGCCCGGAGGTCTCGGCGATCGCGATGAACTCGTCCGGGGAGACCCGGCCGCGCTCGGGGTGGACCCAGCGCACGAGGGCCTCCAGGCCCGCGACCTGGCCGTCGAAGCGGACCTTGGGCTGGTAGTGGAGCTCCACCTCGCCGGCGTCGAGGGCCCGGCGCAGGTCGCCGAGGAGGCCGAGCCGGTCGGGGGTGTTGCTGTCGCGCTTTGACTCGTACACCTCGACGCCCGTGCGGTCCCGCTTCGCCTGGTACATGGCGACGTCGGCGCGGCGCAGCAGCCCCTCGGCGTCCAGGGCGTGGTCGGGGAAGACGGCGAGGCCGGCGCTGGCCTCCAGGACGAGGGTGAGGCCGTCCAGGTCGAGGGGCGAGCTGAGCTCCGCGACCAGGTGGCGGGCGACGCGCTGGGCGCTGGTGGTGGAGTCGGCGACGGGCAGGAGCACGGCGAACTCGTCGCCGCCGAGGCGGGCGGCCTCGGCCTCCTCGGGCAGGGCCTGGCGCAGCCGGGCGGCGATCTGGAGCAGGAGCCGGTCGCCCGCGAGGTGGCCGAGCGTGTCGTTGACGGCGCGGAAGCGGTCCAGGTCGATCAGCACAAGAGCCGACCGGGTGCCCAAACGTTCAGCCTCGTCCAGGGCGGACCAGGCCCGCTCCAGGAGCCACTGCCGGTTCGGCAGCCCGGTCAGCGGGTCGCGCAGCTGCTCCTCGGCGCGGGCCCGGGCGATCCACAGCGTGGAGTCCAGGGCGATCAGGGGTACGGCGAACAGCGGCAGCAGCACCGGCTGCGTGACGGCGACGACGCAGATCAGCGGGGCGATGCCGAGGAGGGCGACGGCCACTAAGGCCTGCCGCAGCAGTGCGGTGCGGGCTGCGGTGGGCAGCCCGCCGCCGCGCGGGGCGAGCGAGAGCCAGAGCAGCGCCCTGGTGACCAGCAGGTAGGCGACGGCGACGAGGATGACCTCGGGGGCGGCGTCGAGCCCCCAGGCGGTGGGCTTCCACGGCGCCTCGACGGTGGGCGCCTCGCCGAACGCGGCGAGGACGAGGGCCGCCGCGCCGATGCCGAGGATGTCGGTGGCCCCGTGCAGCAGGCCCTGGCGCCAGCGGTGCCGGCGTGCGGCCCCGACCAGTGAGACCACCGCCAGCGAGACGAGCCCGGCGGGCACCCAGCCGTAGAGGATGAGCACGCCGAGGGTGAGGGCGGCGCCCGATCCGGTGCCGCCCCACCAGCGGTCGCGGCCGAGGGCGACCAGGTGGCCGACGATGATGCCGGTCAGCAGGGCGAGCGCCCAGCCGACCGCGCCGCCGGGGAACAGGGCATGACGGTCGCTCAGGGCGGAGACGATGCCGACGGCGAGGACCACGGCGGACAGGCCCACGACGGTGGCGGGCAGCACGGTGCGCTGCTTCGCCCCTCCCGGTCCCGCTCCGGTCTCGAGCGGGTGGACGTCCGGTGTCCTGGCACCCAGGACACCGAGCCGGCCCGTCCGCATGGGCGGGATCTCCCCGCCGAAATCAGGTGACGGGTCGGCGCTTTCGGTCGGTTTCATGCCCGTCCCTCTCACAGCCGGCAATGCCGATGCCACGCGATGGCCCCGATGTCATGCCATCACGGCTGGAATCGCATCACGCAGCCGTGCACGACAGGCGCACCCCTCAACAGTAGGACGCGAGAGGCTCCCAGGGGCAGCGGTCGGCGGCGGTTGCCCGAATGCGACCCAGCCATCCTCATCAGTACGGTATCCGCCGTACAGGTGAGTTTGGACCAGGACCCCCGGGTCACCCATCCGATGATCCGACAGGTCACCGCCCTGCGAACAGCCCTGTACCGGCCGTTTGCCACCCCCTGTTGCGCCCGGCGTGCGCCCGCCCGCACGACCGGACGCCACGCATCCGTTCACCGTCGCCGCGTCCGCGCCGGGCGCCCGTGCGGCTGCTATCCGGCCGCGGGCGCGCCCTCGACCGGCAGGGCCGCCTCGCGCGCCGCGTCGGGGCCCTGCTCCAGCAGGACCGCGAAGCCCGCGTCGTCGAGGATCGGCAGCTTCAGCTGCACCGCCTTGTCGTACTTCGAGCCGGGGTTGTCGCCGACCACGACGAACGAGGTCTTCTTGGAGACGGAACCCGTCACCTTGGCGCCGCGGCTCTGCAGGGCCTCCTTCGCGCCGTCCCGGGTGTGGCTCTGCAGCGTCCCGGTGACGACGACGGTGAGGCCCTCCAGCGGCCGCTCGCCCTCCGCCTCGCCGGAACCCTCCTCCTCCATCCGGACGCCGGCCTCCCGCCACTTGCGCAGGATCTCCTGGTGCCAGTCGACGGCGAACCACTCCTTGACCGCCGCCGCGATGATCGGGCCGACGCCCTCGGTCGCGGCCAGCTCCTCCTCGGTGGCCTGTTCGATCCGCTCGACGGAGCGGAAGGCGCGCGCGAGGGTCTCGGCCGCGACGGGGCCGACGTGGCGGATGGACAGGCCGTTGATGAAGCGGGCCAGCGGCCGCTCCTTGGCGGCGGCGATGTTCTCCAGCATGGCCAGGGCGTTCTTCTTCGGCTCGCCCTTCTGGTTGGCGAAGACCCGGACGATCTTCTCCTCGCCGGTCTTCGGGTCGCGCTTGGGCAGCCCGCTGTCGGCGTCCAGGACGTACGCCTTGATCGGCAGCAGCTGCTCGATGGTCAGCCCGAACAGATCGCCCTCGTCGCGCATCGGCGGCTCGGCCGGCTCCAGCGGGTTGGTGAGCGCGGCCGCCGCGACGGCGCCGAAGTTCTCGATGTCCAGGCACTGGCGGCCGGCCAGGTAGAACAGCCGCTCGCGCAACTGGGCGGGGCAGGTCCGCCCGTTGGGGCAGCGCAGGTCGATGTCCCCCTCCTTCATCGCCCGCAGCGGCGTGCCGCACTCGGGGCACTCGGACGGCATCACGAACTCCCGCTCGCTGCCGTCGCGCAGGTCCACGACCGGGCCGAGGATCTCCGGGATGACGTCGCCGGCCTTGCGCAGGACGACGGTGTCGCCGATGAGGACGCCCTTGGCCCTGACGACCTCCTGGTTGTGCAGGGTCGCGAACTCGACCTCGGACCCGGCCACCGTCACCGGCTCCACCTGCGCGTACGGGGTCACGCGCCCGGTGCGGCCGACGCCGACCTTGATGTCCACCAGCTTGGTGTTGACCTCTTCGGGGGCGTACTTCCAGGCGATGGCCCAGCGGGGGGCGCGTGCCGTGGAGCCCAGCCGGCCCTGCAGCGGGATCTCGTCGAGCTTGACGACCACGCCGTCGATCTCGTGCTCCACGGAGTGGCGGTTCTCGCCGAAGTAGGCGATGAACTCGCGGACCTCGCCGAGCGAGGACACCACCTTGTTGTGCCGGGCGGTGGGCATGCCCCACTCGCGGAGCAGCTCGTACGCCTGCGACAGCTTGCCGATCTCGAAGCCCTCGCGGGCGCCGATGCCGTGCACCACCATGTGCAGCGGTCGGGTCGCGGTGACCTTGGGGTCCTTCTGGCGCAGCGAACCGGCCGCCGCGTTGCGCGGGTTGGCGAAGGGCTTGTCGCCCGCCGCGACGAGCCGGGCGTTGAGCTCCTCGAACTTCTCCATCGGGAAGAAGACCTCGCCGCGGATCTCGACCAGGTCCGGGATCCGGTCGCCGGCCAGGCGGTCCGGGATCTCGGCGATGGTGCGGACGTTGGGCGTGATGTCCTCGCCGGTGCGGCCGTCGCCGCGGGTGGCGGCCCGGGTCAGCCGGCCCTTCTCGTAGGTGAGGTTGACCGCGAGCCCGTCCACCTTCAGCTCGCACAGGTAGTGGAAGTCGGGGGTGTTCACGTCCCGGGCCACCCGGTCGGCCCAGGCGGACAGCTCCTCGTCGTCGAAGGCGTTGTCCAGGGAGAGCATGCGCTCGCGGTGCTCGACGGACGCGAAGTCCGTCTCGTACGCCCCGGCCACCTTCTGGGTGGGCGAATCGGGCGTGCGCAGCTCCGGGTACTGCTCCTCGAGCGCCTCCAGCGAGCGCAGCAGCGTGTCGAACTCGGCGTCGCTGACGACCGGCTGGTCGTTCACGTAGTACCGGAAGCGGTGCTCCTCGACCTGCTCGGCCAGCAGCGCGTGCTGCTCGCGCACCGCCGCCGGTACTGCCGTGTCCTGCTGTTCGGCTGCCATGCCGTGTCCTCCCGTGGCCCCGTCTCACACATCACTCAGGGTTGTCGGCGAGCGACCTCGCCGCCCTGACGCAGTGCGCCTGCACCGCTCGGGCGTACGCGGGCGAAGCGCCCGCCAGGCCGCACGACGGGGTGACCACGACGGACTCCGCCAGAGTCCCCGGGGCCAGCCCCAGCCTGCGCCAAAGCTTCCTGACACCCATGACGCTACCGCCCGGGTCCGACAACGGGGCATCGGTGCCCGGCACCACTCCGGCGAAGAGCTTCACCCCGGACTCGACGGCCTCGCCGAGGGCGTCGTCCTCGCGCTCCGTGAGCAGGGAGAAATCGAACGACACGCCCGCGGCACCGGCGCGCCGCAGCATCCCGAAGGGGACCTCGGGCGCGCAGGAGTGCACGATCACGTCCCCGTCGTGTACGGCGAACAGCTCGCGCAGCGTCCCCTCGACCACCTGCCGGTCCACGGCCCGGTAGGTCCGGTAGCCGCTGGCGGTGCGGACGCGGCCGCGCAGCACCGCGGTCAGCGACGGCTCGTCGAACTGGAGCACGATCTCGGCGCCGGGTACGCGCTTCTTCACCTCGGCCAGGTGCCCGCGCAGCCCCTCGGCGAGGGATCCGGCCAGGTCGCGGCAGGCGCCGGCGTCCTGGAGCATCGCCTCGCCGCCGTGCAGCTCCAGGGCGGCGGCCAGGGTCCACGGGCCGACGGCCTGGACCTTGAGCCTGCCCTCGTAGCCCTGCGTGAACTCCTCCAGGGCGTCGAGGTCCTCGCCGAGCCAGGAGCGGGCGCGGCGCGTGTCGCGGCCGGGGCGGTCGCTGATCCGCCAGCCGCTGGGCTCGACGTGGGCGTACATCTCGACGAGCAGCCCGAGGGAGCGGCCGATCATGTCCGCGCCGGGCCCCCGGGCGGGCAGCTCGGCGAGGTACGGGAACTCCTCGAAGGAGCCGGTGACGGTCTTGGCGGCCTCGCGGGCGTCGCCGCCGGGCAGGGATCCGACCCCGGTGGCGCCGGCGGTCACCGGCCCGGCCTCACCGTCAGGTCGTTGACCTCGGCGTCACGGGGCAGGTCGACGGCCATCAGGATGGTGGTCGCCACGGACTCGGGGTCGATCCAGGCGGAGGGGTCGTACTCCTTGCCCTCCTGGGAGTGCACCTTGGCCTGCATCGCGGTGGCGGTGCGGCCCGGGTAGACGGAGGTGACCCGGATGCCGTGCTGCTTCTCCTCGGCGCGCAGCGAGTCGGCGAGGGCCTTCAGCCCGTGCTTGGAGGCGGCGTACGCACTCCAGTCGGCGTGGGCCTGCAGGCCGGCGCCGGAGTTCACGAAGACGACGGTGGCCTTGGAGGCGCGCAGCGTGGGCAGCAGCAGCCGGGTGACCTCGGCCGGGGCGACGAGGTTCACGTTGAGCTGCTGGTGCCAGGTCTTGGGCCGCAGCTCCCCGACCGGCCCGAGGTCGACGACCCCGGCGATGTGCAGGAGCGAGTCGATCCGGTCGGGCATGGCCTGCTTGTCGAAGGCCCAGGAGAGCCGGTCGGGGTCGGCGAGGTCCCCGACGAGGGTCCGCGCGCCGGGGTAGCGCTCGACGAGCTGCCGGGCGCGGGCGGCGTCGCGGGCGAGCAGGATCAGGTCGTCCCCACGGGCGTGCAGCCGGGCGGCGACGGCGGCGCCGATGCCGGCACCGGCCCCGGTGATCAGATGAGTAGGCATACCGCCCATGCTCGCACCCCGCAGGGTCCCTCCTGCGCGGCCGGTCCCCGCCGGCCCCGCCCGGGCAGCCGGATCAGCGTCCGGCGGCGGCCAGGTACGCGGCCTCGACCACCCGGCGGGCGGCCGCGGCCCGTGCGGTGGTGACGGCGGGCGGGAAGCCGAGGCCGACGAGGTCGCCGGGGGCCGCCGCGACGACCGCACCGCGTGCGTCGCGGCGCGGTCCCGCCCAGCGCTCCAGCGCCGCGTCGCGTACGGCGGCCAGCGCGGCCGCGCGGTCCGCCGCCGGGGGGTCGAAGAGGCCGCCGCAGGCGCGGACGTGCTCGCTCCAGCGGTCCGCCCAGAACTCCACCGTCCAGCCGGGCCACCGGGAGGCCATGCGGTCGGCGTGCTCCTGGGCTCCGACCAGCCACCAGCCGATCCGCCGCCGGTCGGGATCGACGTGGATCCCGCCTTCGGCGGCCGCGCGGTGGACCCGGTGGCGGGGGGCGTCGCGGAGCCGCTCGACCAGGGCGGGCCCCTCGGACAGGGGGTGGTCGCCGGTGGCGGCCAGCACGTGGCAGCGGTCCGCACCGACGGTCACGACGTGCGCGAGCGGGTCCGTCTCCGCGGTCTCCTCGTCGTCGGGGCCCAGCGGCGGGCAGGCCAGGGGCGGCCCCTGGAAGCTGTGGTCGTCCTGCGGATCCAGGCCGAGGCAGGTGCGCAGTCCGGTCTGGCCGTCGTAGGACCAGCGCACCTCCCAGCCCGGCCAGGCGAGCTGCAGCAGTTCCAGCGCAGCCGCGCGGGTGTGCATCGACGTGCAGGCGGCCTCCCAGGCGAAGGCGAGGAGGACCTTGCGGCGGGGGTCCACCAGCACGCCCGCCTCGACCGAGTCGTCCGCGCAGGGGAAGCCGGCGGCCGGGGCCGTGCGCTGCTCAAGCAGGGGCACCAGGACGTCGGGCCCCGCGAGGAGGTCGAGGTCCAGGCTGATGGCGCCCCAGGACTCGGTGGTGCTCCGGTAGCCGTGCGGGCCGCCGAGGACGTACGTGACGCGGTGGCTCACCGCAGTCCTGCGGCTTCGCCGATCTTCGCGGCGGTCCGGGCCGCGTCGTAGTCGGCCGGGACGCCGTCGACCAGGAGGATGTCGGCCTCGATGTGGCGGGTGCGCAGGGGGAGGATCTCCTGGTAGGCCTCGGAGGCGTACCAGGCGCGGGCGCGCTCGATGTCCGGGAAGGCGATGATCACGAGGTCGCTGCGGAAGGCGCCCTCCAGGACCTCGACCGGGTTGCCGTGGACGAGGAAGCGGCCCTCGAAGGGGTCCATGGTGGCCTGGATGGTCTCGATGTAGCGGAGGATGTCCTCGTTCATCGTCTCCGGGCGTATGTGGCCGATGGCGTACGCGGTCATGGCCGGCTCCAATTCGCTGCGGCGGTCTGGCTGTTGGGGCCATCCTTGCAGGCCCGCGCGGGCGCGGTCGATGACCTCCGGGGTCATGCCGTGGCGGCCGCCGGGATGCCGGGGCCGAACGTGCGGCGGTAGGCGATCGGGGAGATGCCGAGCGCGCTGCGCATGTGCTGGCGCAGAGAGTTGGCGGAGCCGAAGCCGGAGCGGTGGGCGACCAGGTCCACGGGGAGGTCGCTGGACTCCAGCAGGTGCCGGGCGACCTCCAGGCGCTGGGCGGTGAGCCACTGGACCGGGGTCATGCCGACCTCGTCGCGGAAGCGCCGGGTGAAGGTGCGCAGGCTCATCCGCGCGTGGGCGGCCAGCTCGGCGAGGGTCAGGGGCTCGGCGAGCCGCTCCAGGGCCCAGGCGCGCGTGGCGGTGGTGGTGGCGGCAGTGGGTTCGGGGACGGGCCGGTCGATGTACTGGGCCTGCCCGCCGTCGCGCCACGGCGGTACGACGCACAGCCGGGCGGCGCGGTTGGCGACGGCGGTGCCGTGGTCGGCCCGCACCAGGTAGAGGCACAGGTCGATGCCGGCGGCCACGCCGGCCGAGGTGAGGATGTCGCCGTCGTCGACGAAGAGCACGCCCTCGTCGAGCCTGACCCGGGGGAAGGCCCGCCGGAACTCCGGCGCGTGCATCCAGTGGGTGGTGGCGGCCCGCCCGTCGAGCAGTCCGGCGGCGGCGAGCACCTCCGACCCGGTGCAGATCGACACGATCCGGGTGCCGGGGCGGATCGCCGCGAGGGCGTCGGCGATCGGCCGCGGGAGCGGCTCCCCGTGCAGCAGCCCGCTCATGGCGTGGGTGGGCGGGACGATCACGGTGTCGGCCGCGGCGAGCGCCTCGGGGCCTGCGCCGACCCCCACGGTGAAGCCCGCGTCGCTGGTCACGGGCAGACCGTCCGCGGTGCAGACGGTGACCTCGTACAGCCGGGCGCCGTCCTCGTCCCGGGCGTTGCCGAAGACGCGCGAGGGCATGCCGAGCTCGAACGGGGCGACGCCTTCGAGGGCGAGGACGGCTACGCGGTGCATGGCCAGATTCTGTCACATGGTGGCCGTCCGGCCACCCCCATGCGGTCGCGCGGGCCGCCAAGCTGGTGCCATCGGCCGGGAAAACCCGGCCGAAGCACTGCACAGCACTACGAAGGAGACATCCATGCGCGCCGTCGTCATCAGCCAGTGGGGCGGACCCGAGGTCCTCACCGAGGTCGAGACGGACCGGCCCGAGCCGGGCCTGAACGAGATCCTGGTACGGGTCCACGCGGCAGGCGTGAACCCGGTGGACTGGAAGACCCGGGCCAGCGGCGCCCTGGTCGACTGGGCCGAGGTCCCGATCAGCGGCTGGGACGTGTCGGGCACCGTCGAGGCGGTCGGGCCGGGCGTGACGCTGTACCGCCCGGGCGACGAGGTGTACGGCATGCCGCTCTTCCCGCGGCAGGCGGGCGGCTACGCCGAGTACGTGGTCGGCCCCGCCCGGCACTTCGCCCGCAAGCCCGCCTCCCTGGACCACGTCCAGGCGGCCGCGCTGCCGCTGGCGGCCCTGACCGCCTGGCAGGCGCTGGTGGACGGCGCGGACGTGCAGCCGGGCGAGCGGGTGCTGGTCCACGCGGCGGCCGGCGGCGTCGGCCACCTGGCCGTGCAGATCGCCAAGGCGCGCGGGGCGTACGTGATCGGCACCGCGAGCACGGCCAAGCACGGGCTGCTGCGCGAGCTGGGCGCCGATGAGGTCGTCGACTACCGGTCGCAGGACTTCGCCGAGGTGGTCGCGGACGTGGACGTGGTGCTGGACGCCCTGGGCGGCGAGGTCGCCCGGCGGTCGCTGGAGGTGCTGAAGCCCGGCGGGCGCCTGGTGACGCTGCCCGGGCCGGACGACGTCCCGGCCGCCGAGGCCGCGGAGCGGGGGGTGTACGCGGCCTGGACGCTGGTCGAGCCGGACCGCAAGGGGCTGGAGGAGATCGCCGCCCTGGCCGACCGGGGGCAGCTCAAGCCGCTGGTCGACACGGTCCTGCCGCTGTCCGAGGCCGCGAAGGCCCACGAGATCGGCGAGCTGGGCCGCACCACCGGCAAGATCGTCCTGACGGTGGTCTGAGCCCGGGCCTGAGCCTGCGCCCCGGATCCGAGCCGCTGCCGCCCTGTGCCGGGGCGGCTCAGCGGGCGGCGGCCGCCCCGGCGCGGGTGGTCGTGGCGATGGTGGCGGAGCCGACGACGCGGGTGCCGTCGTAGAGGACGATCGCCTGGCCGGGGGCCACGCCGCGGACGGGCTCGGTGAAGGTGACCTTGAGCTCCCCGTCGACCAGCTCCGCCGAGACCTCCGTCTCGCCGCCGTGGGCGCGCAGCTGCGCGGTGTACCTCGCGGGGCCGCCGGCGGGGGCGGTGCCGCACCAGCGGGGGCGGATGGCGGTGAGGGCCTCGACGTCGAGGGAGGAGGCCGGGCCGACGGTGACGGTGTTGTTCACCGGGGAGATGTCCAGGACGTAGCGCGGCTTGCCGTCGGGGGCGGGGTGGCCTATGCGCAGGCCCTTGCGCTGGCCGATGGTGAAGCCGTAGGCGCCGTCGTGGGTGCCGACCTTCTCGCCGGTGGCCTCGTCGACGATGTCGCCCTCGGCCTTGCCGAGGCGCTTGGCCAGGAAGCCCTGGGTGTCGCCGTCGGCGATGAAGCAGATGTCGTGGCTGTCGGGCTTCTTCGCGACGGCCAGGCCCCGGGCCTCGGCCTCGGCGCGGATCTCCTCCTTGGTGGTGATCGTGTCGCCGAGCGGGAAGAGGGCGTGGGCCAGCTGCTTCTCGTCGAGGACGCCGAGCACGTACGACTGGTCCTTGGCCATGTCGGAGGCGCGGTGCAGCTCGCGGGAGCCGTCCTCGTTCTCGACGACGGTGGCGTAGTGGCCGGTGCAGACGGCGTCGAAGCCGAGGGCGAGGGCCTTGTCGAGCAGCGCCGCGAACTTGATCTTCTCGTTGCAGCGCAGGCAGGGGTTCGGGGTGCGCCCGGCCTCGTACTCGGCGATGAAGTCCTCCACCACGTCCTCGCGGAAGCGGTCGGCGAGGTCCCAGCAGTAGAAGGGGATGCCGATGACGTCGGCCGCGCGGCGGGCGTCGCGGGAGTCCTCGATGGTGCAGCAGCCGCGCGCGCCGGTCCGGAAGGACTGCGGACTGGCGGAGAGCGCCAGGTGGACGCCGGTCACGTCGTGCCCGGCTTCGACGGCGCGGGCGGCTGCGACGGCGGAGTCCACGCCGCCGGACATGGCGGCCAGGACGCGAAGGGGGCGGGAGCTGCGCGGCAGGTTCTGAGTCATAGCGCCTTCCAGGGTACGGGGGAACCGGCCGGGGCCCCAGCGCGTTCTGGCTACGGGGGGTGGATCACATGGGGAGCACGGAGGGGAACGGCCAGGGGACCGGGAAGGGAACCGGCAGGCGGACCGGGCGGAGGCGGATCCGCAGGGCCGTGCTGTTCGGCGTGCTCGCGGTCTTCGCGGTGGCGGCGATCGCCGGGCGCGACGAGGTGGGGCGCGCCTGGTGGATGCTGCCCGGGGTGTCCAAGCCGCGCGTGGAGGGCGCGCTGGACCACGAGGGCGCGAGCTGGACGGCGGCCTCGCCGGCGAACTGGCGGCTGGCGGACCGGCCGGACGACTACCGGGTGGACCGGATCGTCGTCCACGTCACCGAGGGCAGCTTCGCCTCGTCGGTGGACGCGTTCAAGAACCCGTGGCACAAGGCGTCCGCGCACTACATAGTCCGCCAGGACGGCCACGTCGAGCAGATGGTGCGCGAGCTGGACGTCGCGTTCCACTCGGGGAACCGGTCGATGAACGAGCGCAGCGTGGGCATCGAGCACGAGGGGTACGTGGAGCGCCCGCAGGACTTCACGGACGCGATGTACGCGGCCTCGGCCCGGCTGGCCGCCGACATCTGCCGGAGGTACCGCATACCGGTCGACCGCAAGCACATCCTCGGCCACTCCGAGGTGCCGGGCGCCGACCACACGGACCCGGGCCCGCACTGGGACTGGGACCGCTACCTGCGCCTGGTCCGGGCCGAGCTGGACGGGCGGCCCGGCACCGGCTGAGACGTACCGGGCCGGAGCTGCGGAGCCGGTCCCCCGGGCCTACGCTGATCTTGCGGCCTGCCCCGCGTTCCGGAGGTGAGGCGATGTCCAGGCTCGCACACGTGGCGGCAGGGCTCGGTGCAGGCGTCCTGCTGGTGGGGACGGCGGCGGCGTCGGGCGGGAACGGCATCGAGGACGAGCCGGCCGACGTGATCGCGCAGAAGGGGCGGCAGTCGCTCCTGGAGGCCCGGTCCCTGCGCTGGGAGGGCCGGACCAAGGACGCGTCGGGCAGCTACGTCGTGGACTTCCGCCTCGACCGCGAGGGCAACTGCACCGGCACCGTCGAGCTGGCCCCGCACAAGGGCCGTATCGAGATCGTCAAACGCGGACAGGACGTCTGGATGAAACCGGACGCCACGTTCTGGAAGACGCAGGTCCCGGAGAAGGCCGAGGCGCTGATCCAGCTGCTGAACGGGCGGTGGATGCACGGCCACGCCGACGACCCCGAACTGCGCCAGCTGTCCTCCTCGTGCGACGTGTCCCACCTCCAGCGCGAGTACCTGCCGGGACCCTTCGCGACGGAGGACGTGAAGAAGGGCGGGAAGGCCCTCGTCAAGGAGACTCCCGCGATCACGGTCACCGGCCGTTCCGGGGCCGACTGGGCCACGCTCTACGTCGCCACCGAGGGCAAGCCCCTCCTGCTGCGGATCCAGGGGCAGACCGACGGGACGCAGGGCGAGGCCGACTTCTCCGAGTACGACAAGCCCGTACCGTCGAAGACGCCGACGCCGGCCGAGAGCGTCGACGTGTCCGAGCTGCAGCGGACGGGAGCGGGAGGCTAGCTCAGGCCGGCCGTGCGGGCGCGCTCGACCGCCGGGCCGATGGCCGCGGCCACGGCGGCGACGTCCTCACGGGTGGAGGTGTGGCCGAGGGAGAAGCGCAGGGTGCCGCGGGCCAGCTGCGGGTCGGTGCCGGTGGCCAGCAGGACGTGGCTGGGCTGGGCCACGCCGGCGGTGCAGGCGGATCCGGTGGAGCACTCGATGCCCTGGGCGTCCAGCAGGAGCAGCAGCGAGTCGCCCTCGCAGCCGGGGAAGCTGAAGTGGGCGTTGGCCGGGAGCCGGCGGTCGGGGTCCCCGCCGAGGACGGCGTCGGGCACGGCCGCGCGGACGGCGCGGATCAGCTCGTCCCGCAGTGCGCCGACCTCGGCGGCGAACCGCTCGCGCCGCTCCGCGGCGAGGACGGCGGCCACTGCGAAGGCGGCGATGGCGGGCACGTCGAGGGTGCCCGAGCGGACGTGGCGCTCCTGGCCGCCGCCGTGCAGAACGGGTACGGGGCTCTGGTCGCGGCCGAGGAGCAGTGCGCCGATGCCGTACGGGCCGCCGATCTTGTGGCCGCTCACGGTCATCGCGGCGAGGCCGCTGTCGCCGAAGCGGACGTCGAGCTGTCCGACGGCCTGGACGGCGTCGGAGTGCAGCGGGACGCCGAACTCGGCGGCGGCCGCGGCCAGTTCGCGGACCGGCATGACGGTGCCGATCTCGTTGTTGGCCCACATCACGGTGGCCAGGGCGACGTCAGCAGGGTTGCGGGCGATGGCCGCGCGCAGGTCGTCGGGGTCGACCCGGCCGTGGCGGTCCACCGGCAGGTACTCGACCTCGGCGCCCTCGTGCTCGGCGAGCCAGTGCACGGCGTCGAGGACGGCGTGGTGCTCGACGGGGCTGGCGAGCACCCGGGTGCGGGCCGGGTCCTGGTCGCGGCGGGCCCAGTACAGGCCCTTGACGGCGAGGTTGTCGGCCTCGGTGCCGCCGGCGGTGAAGACCACCTCGCTCGGGCGGGCCCCGAGCGCCTCGGCGAGGGCCTCGCGGGCCTCCTCGACGGTACGGCGGGCGCGGCGGCCGGCGGCGTGCAGGGAGGACGCGTTACCCGTGACGGCGAACTGCGCGGTCATCGCCGCGACGGCCTCCGGGAGCATCGGAGTGGTGGCGGCGTGGTCGAGGTAGGCCATGATCCCCTGATTCTACGAGGCTGCGGGCGCCCCGGACCTACGGCGTCCCCCGGCCGCGGCCCCGGGCACCGCCCGCCGCACGCGGACCGGCCCCGGCCCCCTCGCACAGGGGCCGGGGCCGGGGTCGGGTGGCGCGGCCGCGGGCCGCGGCCCCGGGTCAGCCGCGCGGGGCGCGGGCCAGCTGGCGGGACTGGGCGACCAGGCGGCCGGCGGAGTCCCAGACCTCGGCGTCCTCCTCGAGGAAGCCGCCGGCCAGGTTCCGGGTGGTGATGGAGATCCGCAGCGGGCCGGGCGCCGGGCGGTGGCGGACGTGCGCGGTCAGCTCCACGGTCGGGCTCCAGCCCATCAGCCCCAGGTCGAAGCAGGTCGGGGGCAGCGCGTCGACCGCGAGCAGCAGCGACAGCGGGTCCGCGTCCCGGCCGTCGGCCAGCTCGAACCAGGCCCGCATCTCGCCCTTCCCGGACGGCGCGCCGAGCGCCCAGCCCGCGGTCGCCGGGTCCAGCCGCAGCCGGAGCCGGTCGACGATGGCGTTGCTGCCGGGGATCGGGGCGGCCGGTCCGGCCTCCGGCCCGAGGCAGTCCTCGTACGCGGGGATCGCGGGCGGGACGGCGGTGGTGCGGACGTCGTCCGGGAGGGCGGCGAGGTCGCCGTAGGAGGCGACGACGCGGATCCGCTCGACCTCGTTGCCGTCCGCGTGGAACTGGAACAGGGAGGCCTGTCCGGTGGACAGGGTGCGCCCGACTCGCACGACCTCGGTGCGGATCACGGCGGGGCCGGGTTCGGAGGAGGTCAGGTAGTGGGCGGAGACGGTGAAGGGGTCCGGGTGCGGCAGGGCCGCCGACAGGGCCCGGCCGACCAGGGCCAGCAGGTAGCCGCCGTTGACGGCGGTGATGATCGTCCATCCGGCGGAGAGCTCCGCGTCGTACACGCCGGGCTCGCCCACGCGGGCGGTGACGGTGGTGTCGCGGTCGAACTCGCTGTCGCCAATGGAGGCCTGGGCCGCTGCGTATGCCATGCGATCGAGCCTACAACGCAAGGCTACTAAGCGGTAGCTTTTCTTTGTGGCCTGCAGGTTACGGTTCCTCGGCCACCGAGGAGCGGCGGTTCCAGGCCAGCGGGGCCCGCCAGTGGAACTGCATGGCGAGCAGCCGCAGCACGAAGGTGGTGGCGATCGCGAAGGCGGTGGTCACGGCCCCCAGCACCCCGAAGGCGATGAACACGGCGATCATCGAGGCGCCGACGACGGCGGGCACGGCGTACATCTCGCGGTCGCGCAGCAGCGAGGGCACCTCGTTGGCGATGACGTCGCGCAGCACGCCGCCGCCGACGGCCGTGGCCGTGCCCAGCGCGGCGGACGCGGTGAGCCCGAGGCCGTACTCGTACGCCTTGGTGGTGCCGGTCACGCAGAACAGGGCGAGGCCGGCCGCGTCGAAGACGTTGATCGCGCGGTTGATCCGCTGCACCTCGGGGTGGAGGAAGAAGACGAGGGCCGCGGCGACCAGCGGGGTCACGAAGAAGCTGAGCTCGCCGAAGGCGGCGGGCGGGACGGCGCCGATGACGAGGTCGCGGAAGAGGCCGCCGCCGAGGGCGGTGACCTCGGCGAGGACGGCGATGCCGAAGACGTCGAAGTTCTTGCGGACGGCGAGCAGGGCGCCCGCGGTGGCGAAGACAAAGATGCCCGCGAGGTCCAGGGCGTGCTGGATGCCGGGCGGGAAGAGATCGTGGAACACCGCCCCATTGTGCCGCCCGCCTGGCCGGCGCCTCACGGGACCGCGCCCCCGCCCCGCCCGTACCGGCCGACCCGGCCCCCACCACGTCGACTCGGCCGACGCCTGAGCCGGGGGCCGGCCAATCCAGCCCCGCCGGCGTTTGAGGCGCGGGGGCTGGGGCAGCGCCCCAGAAGCTCGGCCGGCTCCGCCGACGCCTGAGCCGGGAACCTGGGACATCCCGCCCCGCCGGCCTCCGAAGCCGGGGTCGGGCATTTTCAGCCTCGCCGGCGTTTGAGTGGGGGTCCCCCCGGACGAAATCTGGGGGAGGGTCCGGGCGGAGCCCGGTGCCCGGCGGAGCCGGGTTCCTGGGGCTCCGCCCCAGACCCCGCGCCTCAAACGCCGGCGAGGCTGGATTTTGCCGGCCCTCGGCTTCGAAAGCCGGCGAGCGGGCCCGGATGGGCCGGACCCTCGGCTTCGGAAGCGGAGAGGGATGGCCGGCGGCCCGGTCGCCGACCGCTACTCGGTGACCGGGCCGTCGGACGGCGGTGCCCCCGGGCTACAGCGTCCGGCGGCCCGGTCGCCGACCGCTACTCGGTGACCGGGCCGTCGGACGGCGGTGCCCCCGGGCTACAGCGCGGCCGGGGCGTCCTGCGCGTCCGGCAGGGCCGGGTCGCCGGGGGCCAGGTCGGGGGCGTTCTCGGGGTGGTGGCAGGCGACCTGGTGCCCCGCCTCCGGCGTCACCGTCGGCGGCTCCTGCACCGCACAGATCTGCGTGGCCTTCCAGCACCGCGTGTGGAACCGGCACCCGGCCGGCGGCGAGATCGGCGAGGGCACGTCGCCCTTGAGCAGGATGCGCCCGCTCTTGGCCCCGCGCCGCCGAGGATCCGGCACCGGCACGGCCGACAGCAGCGCCTTGGTGTACGGGTGCATCGGCTTCTCGTACAGCGAGGTGCGGTCCGCCAGCTCCACGATCTTGCCGAGGTACATCACCGCGATGCGGTCCGACACGTGCCGGATGACCGACAGGTCGTGCGCGATGATCACGTACGTGAGGCCGAGCTCCTGCTGGAGGTCGTCCAGCAGGTTGACCACTTGGGCCTGGATCGACACGTCCAGCGCCGAGACCGGCTCGTCCGCGACGACCAGCTTCGGCTTCAGGGCCAGCGCGCGGGCGATGCCGATGCGCTGGCGCTGGCCGCCGGAGAACTCGTGCGGGTAGCGGTTGTAGTGCTCCGGGTTGAGGCCGACCAGCGACAGCAGCCGCTGCACCTCCGCCTTGAGCCCGCCCTCCGGCTCGACGCCCTGCAGCTTGAAGGGGGCGCTGACGATGGTGCCGACCGTGTGCCGGGGGTTCAGGGAGCCGTACGGATCCTGGAAGATCATCTGCACGTCGCGGCGCAGCGGCCGCATCCCGGCGACGCCGAGGTGCGTGATGTCGCGCCCCTCGAACTCGACCGTGCCGCCCGTCGGCTCCAGCAGGCGGGTGATGAGCCGGCCCATCGTGGACTTGCCGCAGCCGGACTCGCCGACGACGCCGAGGGTCTCACCGCGCCGGACGTCGAAGTCGATCCCGTCGACGGCCTTGACGGCCCCGGCCTGCCGGCGCAGCAGCCCCTTGTTGATGGGGAAGTGCTTGACCAGGCCGGTCACCTTCAGCAGCGGCTGCTCCTCGGCGGCCGCGGCCGTCTGCGCAGCCGCCTGCGCGGTGGACTGCGCGCCGGACTGTGCGGTGGCCTGCGGGGCGCCGTCCTTCTTCTTCATGTCGGTCACAGCTTCGGCGCAATCTCTTCGGTCCAGATCCGGGTCCGCTCCTCGGAGGACATGTGGCAGGCGGACCAGTGCCCGCCGCCGTCCTCGGTGAGCTCCGGCCGCCGGGTGCGGGTGATGCCGCCCTTGGGGACGTCGGCGTACGGGCAGCGCGGGTTGAAGGCGCATCCGCTCGGGATGTTGATGAGGCTGGGCGGCGAGCCCTTGACCGGGATCAGGCGCTCGGTCTGCTCGCGGTCGATGCGCGGCATGGAGCCGAGCAGCCCCCAGGTGTAGGGGTGGCGGGGCTCGTAGAAGACCTTCTCGGCGCTGCCGCGCTCGACGCACCGGCCGCCGTACATCACGAGGATGTCGTCGGCCATCTCGGCGACCACGCCGAGGTCGTGCGTGATCATGATGACCGCGGAGCCGAACTCCTTCTGCAGGTCGCGGATCAGGTCGAGGATCTGCGCCTGGACGGTGACGTCCAAGGCGGTGGTCGGCTCGTCCGCGATCAGCAGCTCGGGGTTGTTGACCAGCGCCATCGCGATCATCGCGCGCTGGCGCATGCCGCCGGAGAACTCGTGGGGGTAGGCGTCCACGCGCCGGTGCGGCTCGGGGATGCCGACCCGATCGAGCATCTCCACGGCCCGCCTGCGGGCGGCCTTCTTGTCGCCGCCGCCCTGGTGGGTCAGGTACGCCTCGACGATCTGCTTGCCGACCGTGTAGTACGGGTGCATCGCGGACAGCGGGTCCTGGAAGACCATGGCCATCTTGCGGCCGCGGAGCTTGCGCACGTGGTCGGCGTCGGCCGAGACGAGGTCCTCGCCGTCGAGCACGACCTGTCCGGAGATGTGCGGGCGGCTGCGCGCGTTGCCGGTGCGGTGCAGGCCCATGATGGCCAGCGAGGTGACCGACTTGCCGGAGCCGGACTCGCCGACGATGCCGAGCGTCTTGCCGCGCTCGAGGTCGAAGGAGAGCCCGTCGACGGACTTGACCAGGCCGTCGTCGGTCGGGAAGTGCACCTTGAGGTCGCGCACCGACAGGAAGGCGCCGTCGCGCGGGCCGGCCTGCTCGGGTACGAACGCGGGGCCCTGGGCCGGGGCCTCACCGGGGCGGGAGGTGGGGTTGTTCTCGGTCACGTCAGCCTCACGCGCGGGTCGATGACGGCGTACAGCAGGTCCACGATCAGGTTGGCCAGCACCACGAAGAGCGCGGCGAGCAGGGTGACGCCCATGATCACGGGCAGGTCGCCCTGGCCGATGGCGGCGACGGCCGCCGTTCCCAGACCCTGGAAGTTGAAGGTCGTCTCGGTGAGCACCGCGCCGCCGAGGAGTCCGCCGAGGTCGAGGCCGAACATCGTGACGATCGGGGTGAGGGTGGAGCGCAGGGCGTGCTTGCGGATGACCACGCCCTCCTTGAGGCCCTTGGCCCGGGCGGTGCGGATGTAGTCCTCGCCGAGGACCTCCAGCATCGTGGCGCGGGTGATGCGGGCGTAGGTGGCGGCGAAGAGGAAGGCCAGGGTGACCCAGGGCAGGATCATGGCGTTGAGCCACGCCAACGGATCCTCGGTCAGGGGTTTGTAGTTGGAGACGTCCAGCCAGCCGAGGCTGTAGACGAAGATGGCGGGGGCGACCATGCCGGTGAAGAAGATCGGCAGGGAGACGCCGGCGAGTGCGCCGACCATGACCGTTCGGTCGATGGCCGTGCGGCGTTTGAGTGCCGAGACCACGCCGGTGGCGACGCCCGCGAGCACCCAGATGACCGCCGCGCCGAGGGCGAGCGAGAGGGTGACCGGCATGCGGTCGACCATGGTCTCCCAGACGGGTGCCTCGGTCTTGAAGGAGTAGCCGAAGCAGGGCGCGCTGCAGTGGGTGATCTCGGTGCCGCCGTTGTAGTCGCGGCCGGCGAAGATGCCCTTGACGAAGGTCAGGTACTGCTCGGAGATGGGCTTGTCGAAGCCCATCTTCACGCGGATGCCCGCCAGGGCGGTCTCGTTGGTCTCGCGGCCGGCGTACATGAGCGCCGGATCGCTGCCCGTGATCTTGGGGACCGCGAAGAAGATGCCGAAGGTGACCACGGAGACCACCAGCAGCGTGGCGACGACGTTGAACAGCCGCCGTATGAGGTAGACGAGCACTGCAGTCGGCCGCCCGGGGCGGGCGGCTGCCGTCCCTCGTGGGGACGCCAGCCGCCGCCTGCGGCCTTCACCTGCCCTTCGGACTAGCGCATGTGCGGTGAAGGCACTTGCCTGTTGTTACGTGACGACTCGGGCTGTGGCTACTGCTTGATGCCGACGGTGGCCAGGTCGATCTTGCCCATGGAGTCGTTGAAGTAGACGTTCGTCAGACGCGGGTTGTGGTAGACGAAGGCCTTGTCGAAGTTGATGGGGAGGTACAGCGCCTTCTCCATCACCTTCTGGTTGATCTGGGTGTAGAACGGGGCGGCGGCGTCCGGAGTCGCGGCGGCGGCGGCCGACTTGAACAGCTGGTTGATCTCCGGGTCGTTCGTCATCGTGTAGTTGTTGTTGGCGTTCGGCTGGATGAACGAGCCGTCGACCAGCGGCTGGAGGAAGCCGGCGCCGGAGTTGTAGTCGGCACCCCAGCCCATCACGATGATGCCGTAGTTCTTCTTCTTCACGTTCTCGGGCGAACCGATCGTGGAGGAGGAGAGCTTGCCGTCGTACTGGTCGATGGTGGCCTTGATGCCGACCTTGGCCAGCGACGCCTGGAGCGACTCGGCGGTCTTCACCTCGGGGGCGCGGTTGTTACGCACCGCGATGGTGGTCTCGAAGCCGTCCGGCTTGCCGCAGGCCTTGAGGGCCTCCTTGGCCTTGGCCTCCTGCGGCTCGCCCTTGGTCAGGTTCCACGGGTCGTACTTCTTGTCCGAACCGGGGATGCCGGGCGGCAGCATGTTCGCGCCGAGGTCACCGCTGGTCGGGCCGCCGCGGGCGGTCTGCAGGGACTTCGGGTCGGCCGCGTAGATGACGGCCTTGCGGCACTCGATGTTGTCGAAGGGCGCGACCGTGGTCGGGAAGGCGAAGTAGCGGATGTAGCCCGTGAAGGGGTTGTCCGCGTTCTTCTTGAGGTTCTCGTCCTTCAGGATCTTGTTCTTCGCGGCCTGCTGCACGCCGGTGCCGTCGATCGCGAGGTCGATGTCACCCGACAGCAGACGCGCGTCCATGTCGTCCGGGTTGGTGGTGACCGTGAAGGAGACCTTGTCCGGCAGACCCTTGCGGATCGTGTCGGTCTTCGGGTCCCAGTTCTCGTTGCGGACGAAGGTGGCGCCCTTGCTCGCGGTGAAGCTCTCGATCTTGTAGGGGCCGGTGGAGACGGGCTTGTTGGTGTACGTCGCACCCGTGTCCTTGGCCGCCGGGACCGGCGAGGAGGACGGCATGGCCAGCAGGTAGCTGAAGTCGGAGTCCGGGTTCGCCAGGTTGAAGACGATCGTCTTGTCGTCCGGCGTCTGGACGGACTGCAGACCCATCTTGTTGGGGTCGGTGTCCTTGTACGGGCCGGGGTACTTCTGGCCCTGGTCGAGCTTGTCGATCAGGTAGGTCGGGCCGCCGGAGAGGACGTCCTGGGCGAAGACGCGCTCGATGCCGTACTTGATGTCCTTCGAGGTGATCGGCGTGCCGTCCTCGAACTTCACGCCGTCCTTGAGCTTGACGGTGTACGTCTTGCCGTCGTTGCTCAGGACCGGCAGGGCCTCGGCGAGGTCCGGGACGAGCTTGCTGCCGGCCTCGCCGGGCTTGCTGTCGTACGCGAGCAGCTGGCGGACGTAGAGGCGCTGGATGTCCCAGACGAAGCCGTAGTAGGCACGCGCCGGGTCGAGGTAGTCGACGTCCTGCGGCGACCAGAGCTTGAGCTCGCCGCCCTTGGCGTCCGAGGGGTTCACCATGGTGGTGGTGGCGAGGTTGAAGGCGGCATTGCCGCCGCCCTTGCCCTCGGTCTTCTTGTCGCCGTCGCCACCGCACGCGGCGGTCAGGGACAGGGCGGCGATCACGGCGGTGATCGCGAGTGCCTGCTTTCTGCGGATCACGGTGGTCCAACCTCCAGAGGTGGGTGAAGCGGTGAATCGGTTCAGCTGCCCTTGGGGTCGAGTGCGTCACGCAGCCCGTCCCCGAAGAGGTTGAACGCCAGGACGGTGATGAAGATCGTGATACCGGGAACCACCATGTACATGGGGTCGTCCTGGTAGATGGGGACGGCGTCGGAAAGCATCTTTCCCCAGGACGCGGTCGGCGGCTTGACGCCGGCGCCGAGGAAGCTGAGGGCCGCCTCCGTCAGGATGTTGGTCGGGATGATCAGCGTCGAGTAGACGAGGATCGGCGCGACCAGGTTGGGCAGCAACTCCTTGACCAGGATGTAGCCGCGGCCCGCCCCGAGGCTGCGGGCGGCCTCGACGTACTCGCGCTCCCTGAGGGAGATCGTCTGGCCGCGGACGATACGGCCGATGTACGGCCATCCGAAGAAGCCGATCACGATGATCAGGACGCCCATGCGGACGCCCGAACCCTCGAACCCCCACAGGGAGTTGGGGACGACCGAGACCAGCGCGATGGTGAACAGCAGCTGGGGGAAGGCCAGCAGCAGGTCCATCAGGCGGCTGATGATGCCGTCGACCCAGCCGCCGAGGAACCCGGCGAGCGCGCCGAGCAGGCTGCCGATGACGACGGAGACGAAGGCCGCCAGGAAGGCGACGACCAGGGAGATGCGGGCTCCGTAGACGATCCGGCTGAAGACGTCGCGGCCGTTGGTCGGTTCGACGCCCAGCAGGAAGTCGGAGCTGATGCCGCCCAGGGAGCCGGTCGGCGTGCCGAGATCCGGGTCGATCAGGTCCTCGTGGAACTCGTTGGGCGGGTGGCCCAGCAGGCTCACGATCTGCGGTGCGAAGACCGCCACCAGGATCAGCAGGATCACGATCACGCCGCCGGTCAGCGCGATCTTGTCGCGCTTGAGCCGCATCCAGGCGATGCGGCCGGGCGAGCGGCCTTCGATGGCCTTCGCAGGGACGTCGGCTACGGACACGGGTGCGGGTGATTCCGCGCTCGTGTCGTGCAGTGGTGCCGTCATCGTGGTGGGGACCCCTCTCGGCCGACGGGTTGCCGGCCCATGCCCGCCGCTGTGGCGGCGTTGGTGCGGAGTGGCGCTCGAGTGCGTGGTGACACGCCAGGACGCGTGCTGAGGTGCAGGAAGTGCGTGAAGTGCGGTGCGGTTGCGGTGCATTTGCGGTGCGCACGGCGGTGCCGGGCGCGGTGCAGGAGTGGTGCAGCAGTGGTGCAGAAGTTGTGCAGAGAACTGTGCGGAACAACAAGCGCGGTGCATATGCCGGACCCGCCCTTGGAGGACTGACCGGCTCTTGGGTGGGGAGTCTTCATCGGGGCTGCGATCAGCCGCCAGACCCGCAGATGAATGGATGCGCAACCGTGATGTGAGGGTCCGATTCCCGTTATCCGGACTCCGCTGTCACCTCAGCGGAGCAACACCATCCAGTCGGTACGCAAACGGACATGGCGCCCAACTGACGCCAGGGCCATGCCTTTTGGACCCGCAACAGCGGCGAAATCCGGACAAGCCGAAGGCCGCGGGGAACCGGTGTTCCCCGCGGCCTCCGGCTCGCGCGATGTGGAAAGTCTCAGGGATCGAACGACCCCGGATCAGTAGACCGGGGCCTGGCCCTCACGGTCGTAGAACGGCCGCGTCTGTGACCGGAGCCACATCGCGACGGGGTCGTGCTCGTCGGCCAGCGCCACCGTGCACACCGGCACGCCCTCGGGCACCGCGCCGACGGACTGGCGCATCATCTCCCGTACGGATTCCAGCGCGGGCGCGGAGGCGTCGTACAGGTCGAGCCCCACCGCGAGGTACGGCGAGCCCAGCGCCGGCTGCACCCAGGCGCGGCGCAGCGAGCGCACGGCGGGCGTGCGGTGGGCGTGCTGGGTCAGCAGCCCGTAGAACTGCGGGAGCTCCAGGGCAGGCTCGGACAGCCGCAGCGGGCCGGCGGGCATCCGGTCCAGCCCGGTGGCGATCCTGCGCAGGTCGGCCCAGGGGATGCCGAGGCCGCCGCCCTGGGCGTGCGGGTTGAGCCACAGGCCCCAGCGGTCCGGGTACAGGGCGCGGGCGATGTCCCGGCCGGTGACGACCTCGTAGCCCCGGTTCCAGCCGCTGGCGGCCAGTTCCTGGGGGGAGGTCACGCAGGGCGCGTACCCGAGGCCGTCGAGCTCCATGCCGCCGTACTGGGCGTCCGGCGAGCCGGGGCTGCCGTGCCAGAGCAGCATCCACAGCCGGCCCTCGGCGAGGGCGTGCAGCAGTGACTCGTAGTTCTCGTAGCGCCCGGGAGTCACTTGGCGCATCATGTGCTCGACCTGCCCGGCCGCGGCCGTGCCTGATGCACTCACCCGGTACCCCTCCTCGTCCGCCACGTCGTCCGCCGTGTCCGGGCCGCCCGTGCGGCCCGGAGATGTAACAGCTTAAGCGGCCCTAGGGCAGGTAGAAGGGGCGTACGCGCGTAACGATGAAGTCGACCACCGGGTCCTCGGCGGCGTCGAGCAGGATCAACTGCACCGGCCAGGGCGCCGGGACGCGGGCCAGGGCCCGGCCGAGGGCCTCGAGCGGGGCGCTTCGCATCGCGGCATCCCGTCCCGACAGCCGGACGCCGATGTACAGCTCGGGCGCGCCGCCCTCGACGCTGGCGAGGCAGCGGTGCGCGGCGGTGACGACGCCGGTGGCCCGGAACTCCTCGGCCGCGGCGGCGAGGAAGTCCACCGGATCGTCCTGCCAGTCGGGCTCGAAGAGCCGGACGCGGCCGCCGGTGGCGGGCCCGTCGAGCTCGGTCCGGCCGACCCGGCACAGCTGGGCGACGGCGGCCGGGGGCAGCGGGACGCCGACGGCGCCCTCGGGGTTCACGGCGATGCCGAGCTGCGGGGGCAGTCCGCGGGCGAACTCCACGGCCGGGGCCACGGCGAAGTCCATGCCGGGGCCGACGCAGGCGCGGAACTGGCCCTCGGAGCTGTAGACGGGGACGTACGGCGCGCCGCCGATCTCCATGGTGGGCAGGGTCAGGGACGCGCTGTCCGGGCCCCCGCCGCCGGGCAGCGGCACCCACACGCTGCTGCGGCCGAGCGCCTCGACGATCCGCGCGCCGGCCTCCGGCACGCCCAGGGCCGCCCCGAGCACCTGCTCCAGCTCGTTCTCCGGCCACCCGCCGCCCTGCATGCCCGCCTCCGCTTCCCGTTCCCGCACGTGGTGTCGCCCGAAGGGTAGCCCCCCGGGCGGCACCCTCCGTCCCGCCCCCGGCCGCGGGGCCGGATCCGCGTTCAGGCGGCGCCGCGCGCGGCGGGGCGGAAGGCTATGCGGTCCAGGCGGGCGGCCGCCGCCCGGTCGAGCAGCACCACCGAGGCGCAGCCCGCCGGGAGGGGGCCCGCCTCGGCGGCCCGCAGCAGGCGGTCCACCGCCGCCCGGTGCCGGGAGAAGGCGTACGAGGAGACCCCGCGGCCGCGGGCCTCCTGCCCGGCCAGGGCCTCCTCGGGGGAGGTGTCCAGCAGCAGCAGGTGCAGGGCGCGGCCGCGCCGCCGGGCGGTCGCGGCCAGCAGGGCGCGCACCCAGCTCTGCGTGCCGCAGTCGTGGACGACCACCGAGGCGCCGGTGCGCAGGGCCCGCCACAGCCCCCAGTAGTGCGCGATCCGCACCAGCGGCCGGTACGCGGCGTAGGGCAGCGCCGCGGGCATCCGCCGCTCCCAGCGCTCGCGCACGTCCTGCGAGTCGATCCCGCCCCCGTGCGCGGCCCGCTTGATCAGGGTGCTCTTCCCGCCGCCGGGCAGGCCGGAGACCACGACGATGTCCCCCTCGGCGAAACCGAGCCACTGCGGTCCGCTCACGCCCCGCCCCCGCAGGTCGCGCACGGGCCCGCCGGCGGCGCCGGGACGGGCTGCCCGCCGCGGTTGCACGGGCAGCCCGTCCACGGCACCGGCCCTGACCCCGCCCGTCGCCAGCGCTCCGAATCTCCGCACGGTGATCGCCTCCCCCCGAATCGGGTCCCAGGACCCCTTGCCCACTGAATGTAAAGAGACGGTAATCCGGCGGCCCCGGTTGCGGCCGGGCCGTCCGACCACCGGGACGGGCGTACGCGCACGGCCGCACGAACCCGGCCGTACCGCGAATCACACAGTCTTTCGGGCCCGCCCGCCCGATTCCCGGCAGGGCGTGCAATGATGTGCGCCATCTGGACCAACTGCATACCGGCCGCTTGAATCCGCGCGGGAGAGTCCCGGCAGGCCCCACGGCCTCGCCCGGGCGCCGAAGGAGCAAGTACCTCCCTTGAATCTCTCAGGCCCCGTACCGCGTGGATGAGGCAGATCTGAAAAGCGAGCCGCT
The DNA here is from genome assembly GCF_040636955.1 of Streptomyces sp. NPDC032472. NCBI lineage: Bacteria > Bacillati > Actinomycetota > Actinomycetes > Kitasatosporales > Streptomycetaceae > Streptomyces > Streptomyces sp. NPDC032472. Next base: position 109,964 of record NZ_JBEZVK010000001.1, on the reverse strand, counting down.
CCCCCTCCGCCGCGGCGGAACGGGGTGTGCTCCACCCAAGGTGCAAGTCGGTGTTCCCCCGGGACTCTCGGCGAACCTCTCAGGTTCCGATGACAGATGGGGAGGAACGTCCTCGTCATGTCATGCCCTGGGACCCGGGAGCCACACCCATGAGCACTGCACCCCGCCTGACCGCACTCGATGCGCTGCACCGTTCGCTCGGTGCGACCATGACCGACTTCGCGGGCTGGGACATGCCGCTGCGGTACGGCAGCGAGCGCGACGAACACAACGCCGTGCGCACCAAGGCCGGCCTCTTCGACCTGTCCCACATGGGCGAGATCACTCTGACCGGCCCCGAGGCCGTCAAGGCCCTCGACTACGCGCTGGTCGGCAACATCTCCACGGTCGGCGTGGGCCGCGCCCGCTACACGCACATCTGCCGGGAGGACGGCGGCATCCTCGACGACCTGATCGTCTACCGCCTGGCCGACACCGAGTACATGGTGGTCGCCAACGCCTCCAACGCCCAGGTCGTCCTGGACGCCCTGACCGAGCGCGCGGCCGGCTTCGACACCGAGGTCCGCGACGACCGCGACGCGTACGCGCTGATCGCGGTGCAGGGCCCGGAGTCCCCCGGCATCCTGGCCTCCCTCACCGACGCCGACCTGGACGGGCTGAAGTACTACGCCGGCCTGCCGGGCACGGTCGCCGGCGTCCCGGCGCTGATCGCCCGCACCGGCTACACCGGCGAGGACGGCTTCGAGCTGTTCGTCTCCCCCGAGCACGCCGTGGAGCTGTGGCAGGCGCTGACCAAGGCCGGCGAGGGCGCCGGGCTGGTCCCGTGCGGCCTGTCCTGCCGCGACACCCTGCGCCTGGAGGCGGGCATGCCGCTGTACGGGCACGAGCTGACCACCGCCCTGACCCCGTTCGACGCGGGCCTGGGCCGGGTCGTGAAGTTCGAGAAGGAGGGCGACTTCGTGGGCCGCGCCGCCCTGGAGGCCGCCGCCGAGCAGGCCGCCACGAAGGCCCCGCGCAAGCTCGTCGGCCTGGTCGCCGAGGGCCGCCGCGTCCCGCGCGCCGGGTTCCCGGTCGTGGCGGGCGGCGAGGTGATCGGCGAGGTCACCTCCGGCGCCCCGTCCCCGACGCTCGGCAAGCCGATCGCGATGGCGTACGTCGACGCGGCACACGCCGAACCCGGCACCTCCGGCGTCGGCGTGGACATTCGCGGTACGCATGAGCCGTACGAGGTCGTCGCCCTGCCGTTCTACAAGCGGCAGAAGTAACCCTCGTCCGCCGGCCGAGCCGTCTCGGTACGCAAGACCACTGTTCGTTCGCACTCCCCCGCATCCAGGAGAATCAGGCCATGAGCAACCCCCAGCAGCTGCGTTACAGCAAGGAGCACGAGTGGCTGTCGGCCGCCGAGGACGGCGTCGCGACGGTCGGCATCACGGAGTTCGCGGCCAACGCGCTCGGTGACGTCGTCTACGCCCAGCTCCCCGAGGTCGGCGACACGGTGACCGCGGGCGAGACCTGCGGCGAGCTGGAGTCGACCAAGTCGGTCAGCGACCTGTACTCCCCCGTCACCGGTGAGGTCGTCGAGTCCAACCAGGACGTCGTGGACGACCCGGCGCTCGTGAACACCGCTCCGTTCGAGGGCGGCTGGCTGTTCAAGGTACGCGTCACGGAGGAGCCGGCCGACCTGCTCTCCGCGACGGAGTACGACGCGCTCACCGCCGGAAACTGACCCACAGGGGATCGAGATGTCCGTTCTGAACACCCCTCTCCACGAGCTTGACCCGGACGTCGCCGCCGCCGTCGACGCCGAGCTCGTGCGCCAGCAGTCCACCCTGGAGATGATCGCGTCGGAGAACTTCGCTCCGGTCGCCGTCATGGAGGCCCAGGGCTCGGTCCTGACCAACAAGTACGCCGAGGGCTACCCGGGCCGCCGCTACTACGGCGGCTGCGAGCACGTCGACGTCGTCGAGCAGATCGCGATCGACCGGATCAAGGCGCTGTTCGGCGCCGAGGCCGCGAACGTCCAGCCGCACTCCGGTGCGCAGGCCAACGCCGCCGCGATGTTCGCGCTGCTCAAGCCGGGCGACACGATCATGGGCCTGAACCTGGCCCACGGCGGTCACCTGACCCACGGCATGAAGATCAACTTCTCCGGCAAGCTCTACAACGTGGTCCCGTACCACGTCGGCGAGGACGGCCAGGTCGACATGGCCGAGGTCGAGCGCCTGGCCAAGGAGTCCAAGCCGCAGCTGATCGTCGCCGGCTGGTCCGCCTACCCGCGCCAGCTGGACTTCGCCGCCTTCCGCCGCATCGCGGACGAGGTCGGCGCGTACCTGATGGTCGACATGGCGCACTTCGCCGGCCTGGTGGCCGCGGGCCTGCACCCGAACCCGGTGCCGCACGCCCACGTCGTCACCACCACCACGCACAAGACCCTCGGCGGTCCGCGCGGCGGTGTCATCCTGTCGACGCAGGAGCTGGCCAAGAAGATCAACTCCGCGGTCTTCCCCGGTCAGCAGGGCGGTCCGCTGGAGCACGTGATCGCGGCCAAGGCGGTCTCCTTCAAGGTGGCGGCCACGCCCGAGTTCAAGGAGCGCCAGGAGCGCACCCTGGCCGGCGCGAAGATCATCGCCGAACGCCTGGTCCAGGACGACGTCAAGGCCGTGGGCGTGGACGTGCTGTCCGGCGGCACCGACGTGCACCTGGTCCTGGTGGACCTGCGCAACTCGGAGCTGGACGGCCAGCAGGCCGAGGACCGCCTCCACGAGATCGGCATCACGGTCAACCGCAACGCCATCCCGAACGACCCGCGGCCCCCGATGGTCACCTCGGGTCTGCGGATCGGCACGCCGGCGCTGGCCACCCGCGGTTTCGGCGCCGAGGACTTCACCGAGGTCGCCGACATCATCGCGGAGGCGCTGAAGCCGGCGTACGACGGCGAGGCCCTCAAGGCGCGCGTCTCGGCGCTCGCCGCGAAGTTCCCGCTGTACCCGTCGCTGTAAGGCCACGGCTAGGGGGCCCGGCTTTGTGTCACACAGGGCCGGGCCTTTCCCATGGCCCGGGGACGCGGTCCTGGACGTCGGGACCGCGAAAGCCGCCGTACAGGTCGGCGTAACCGACCCCCCTACGAACTGACGTACGCTGATTAACCGGGCAGGGGCGCCCACGAGGTGATCTTTGCCCGCAATCCCTGCAGAGTCCGCCCCCTCCGTCGGCCGCCCGCTACGCTGCGTGAGCGACTGGACGGGTCCGTTCCCCACCACCATGGGGATGTCCCCCGGGAGTCCACCAAAGTGGCCATTTCCGTTTTCGATCTCTTCTCGATCGGTATCGGTCCGTCCAGCTCGCACACCGTCGGCCCGATGCGGGCCGCCCGCATGTTCGTGAACCGGCTGAAGAAGGACGGCGTCCTCGCCCAGACCGCCTCGGTCCGCGCGGAGCTGTACGGCTCGCTCGGTGCGACCGGACACGGCCACGGCACCCCCAAGGCGGTCCTGCTCGGCCTGGAGGGCCACTCCCCCCGCACGGTGGACGTGGAGACCGCCGACGACGAGGTGGAGCGCATCCGCCAGACGGGCCGGCTGCGGCTGCTGGGCACCGAGATAGGAAGCGCCCACGAGATCGCCTTCGACGAGCCGAGCCAGCTGATCCTGCACCGGCGCCGGGCCCTGCCGTACCACGCGAACGGCATGACCCTCTTCGCGTACGACGCCTCCGGCGCCCCGCTGCTGGAGAAGACGTACTACTCGGTCGGCGGCGGCTTCGTGGTGGACGAGGACGCGGTCGGCGAGGACCGGATCAAGCTCGACGACACCGTGCTGAAGTACCCCTTCCGCTCGGGCGACGAGATGCTGCGCCTGGCCAAGGAGACCGGCCTGTCGATCTCCTCCCTGATGCTGGAGAACGAGAAGGCCTGGCGGACCGAGGAGGAGATCCGCGCCGGCCTGCTGGAGATCTGGCGCGTCATGCAGGCCTGCGTCGCCCGCGGCATGTCCCGCGAGGGCATCCTCCCCGGCGGCCTGCGGGTCAAGCGCCGGGCCGCCTCGACGGCGCGGCAGCTGCGCACCGAGGGCGACCCGATGATGCACCGCAGCGAGTGGACGACGATCTACGCGATGGCGGTCAACGAGGAGAACGCGGCGGGCGGCCGCGTCGTGACGGCCCCGACGAACGGCGCCGCCGGCGTCCTGCCCGCGGTCCTGCACTACTACATGAACTTCGTGCCCGGCGCGGACGAGGACGGCGTGGTCCGCTTCCTCCTCGCCGCGGGCGCCATCGGCATGCTGTTCAAGGAGAACGCCTCGATCTCCGGCGCCGAGGTCGGCTGCCAGGGCGAGGTCGGCTCGGCCTGCTCGATGGCGGCCGGCGCCCTCGCGGAGGTCCTCGGGGGCACCCCCGAGCAGGTCGAGAACGCGGCCGAGATCGGCATGGAGCACAACCTGGGCCTGACCTGCGACCCGGTCGGCGGCCTGGTGCAGATCCCCTGCATCGAGCGCAACGGCATGGCGGCGGTCAAGGCCGTCACCGCGGCCAAGATGGCCATGCGCGGCGACGGCTCCCACAAGGTCTCCCTGGACAAGGTCATCAAGACCATGAAGGAGACCGGCGCCGACATGAAGATCAAGTACAAGGAGACCGCCCGCGGCGGCCTCGCGGTCAACGTCATCGAGTGCTGATCGGCTCGCGGGACTGACCCGGCTCGGCTCGGAGGGGCCCGGCGCACACACAGTGCGCCGGGCCCTTGTGTTTTGCCGCTGCAACGAGCTCGGCGGAGACGCTGATGCGGCAATCGCCGGGGATTGTCCGGGCGTTGAGGTTTGGGCTGGGGTTGGTCACGCTTCAGGGCGAACCGTGCGGGCAGGGCTGGTTGCGCGGTGATCTTCTGCGCCATGGTGATCACGTGACGTCGCGGCCACACCCCCGGCGGCCGGCCAACCGCCGTGGACCGCAGCCTTTTTGTGTACTGGAGGACTTCACCATGGCAAGCATCCGCACCGCCCGTGTGATCGCCGCGCTCGCAGCGCTTCCCCTCGCCGTCGCGCTCTGCGCCGGCACCGCCCAGGCCGACAACGGGGCCGCGGCGGGGACGGCGTCGAACGCCTCGGTCGGCGAGATCTTCGCCGGCGGCGTGGCCGGCTGCAACGCCGGCAACTCCGCCACGACGCAGCAGGTGGCCACCGGCTCCGGGGCCTCGAACCAGGGCAACGGCTCCCAGGTCAACGGCGCGGGCGCCACGGTCATCGGACAGGGCAACGGGCACGGGGTGTTCACCTTCGGGCCCCTGCCGTAGCCGTGCGGTGACGCAGCGGGCCCGTCTCTCCCCCGGGAGGCGAGCCCGTGCGCGTGCCTGTGGGAAGAGGGCCTACGGGCCCCCGGAGTGGGGACCTTCGGCCCGGCGGTCCGGGGCGCGCGTGGACTAGCTTCCGGGGGTGGGGCCTCCACTCCCTCCGCCCCCTCCGTTCCCCCTCCCCCGCCGCAGGAGGCGCACCGCCCATGACCGGCATCGAGCACCGCGTCCTTCCGATCCGGCTGGAGGGCGCCGCGCGGCCCCTCCCCCTGCTGGCGGCCTTCACGTACCGCTGCGAGCGGCCGTACGAGCTCACCCTCGACTTCCAGGGCGGCGGCAGGCGCCTCGCCCGGTGGGTGTTCTCCAGGGACCTGCTGCTCGACGGCGAGAGTCGCGCCACCGGCGAGGGCGACATCCGCGTGTGGCCGGGGCGGCGCGGCAGCGAGCCGCGGGTGTGCCTCTCCTTCGAGGGCGGCGGCCGCAGCTGCGTGGTCTCCGCCCGCGCGAAGGACGTGCGGGCGCTGTGTCGGCGGCTGGTCGAACTGGTGCCGCGGGGCGAGGAGCAGCGGCACTACGACCTCGACGCGGGGCTCAGCGGGCTTCTGTCCCGTTAGTCTGATTTATTTGGATTTGCCGGAACCATGTGTGCGCCGGGTGTGTCTTCGGCAGTGACAGCAGTCCCCGTCTCAGGAGAAACAGGGGGACGTCATGAACCACCTCCGCCGCCGGCAGACCGTGGCCCTGGCCACGGGGGCCCTGCTCGCCGCCGGGATCACCCTCGCCGCACCGGCCTCCACCGCCGCCGTCCCGGCCGCGGCCGGCGCCGCACGCACCACCGCGTCGACCCCGCTCGTCGTCAATGCCCGGTGGGCCGGGCACTGCTCGTACGACCGGATCGTCATCGACCTCAAGGGCCGGGTGCCCGACGTCACCGTCACCCGCGTCCCGAGGCTGGTCCACGACGGGTCCGGGAAGCCGGTCCCGCTGGCCGGGAGGTACTTCCTGCAGATCCGCCTGCACCCCGCCGCCGCCCACCTGGACGACGGCAGGAGCAGCTACCGCGGGCCCACGCTCGTCAGGACCCACCTGACGGCGCTGCGGGGCCTGGCGCTGACCGGCGACTTCGAGGGGTACGTGACCTTCGGCGCCGCCTTCGACAGCAAGCCCTCCTTCACCTCGTTCAAGCTGCACGCGCCCGAGCGGTTCGTCCTCGACGTCGCGCACCGCAACGTGTGCTGCTGACGCGGACACCGGCCGGTGCAGGCCGCCCGGCGGTCACGCCGCCGGGCGGTCAGGTCAGACGGTCGGCGGTCACGCCGCCGGGCGGATCCGCATGGTGCTCGGGCCGCCGTTGCCGAACCAGTCCTGGATGCAGGCGTACCGGCCCGGGGCGGCCGCGCCCGCGGCCCGTGGCCGCGGGTCAGCGGTGTTCGGGGTTGGGGAAGTCGAAGCGGCAGCCTGCGTCCCATCGGGAGCGCTGGTTGCCGTGGGCCGGGATGCCGCCGGAGCGCTTGAGCAGGGCCGCCAGGTGCATCAGGTTCCACGACATGAAGGTCGTGTTGCGGTTGGTGAAGTCGTTCTCGGGACCGCCCGAACCCGGGTCGAGGTACGAGGGTCCGGGGCCGGCCTCGCCGATCCAGCCGGCGTCGGCCTGCGGGGGGATCGTGTAGCCGAGGTGCTGGAGGCTGTAGAGGATGTTCATGGCGCAGTGCTTCACGCCGTCCTCGTTGCCGGTGACGATGGCGCCGCCGACCCGCCCGTAGTAGGCGTACTGGCCCTGCTCGTTCAGGAGCGAGGAGCAGGCGTAGAGCCGTTCGATGACCTGCTTCATCACCGAGCTGTTGTCGCCGAGCCAGATGGGCCCGCACAGGACGAGGATGTCGGCGGCCATGACCTCGCTGTAGAGGACCGGCCACTGGTCGCTCTCCCAGCCGTGCTCGGTCATGTCCGGCCAGACGCCGGTGGCGATGTCGTGGTCGACGGCGCGGATCAGGGAGGTGCGGGCGCCGGCCGACTCCATGACGGCGCGGCTCCTGGAGATCAGGCCCTCGGTGTTGCTGGTCTCGGGCGAGCGCTTGAGCGTGCAGTTGACGTACACGGCGCTCAGATCGGAGTAGTCGTGTTCGGTGGCCACGGGGACAGCCTGTGCAGCCGTGGGCCGCCCCGCCACCGGGGCGCGGCCGTACGGGCCTCTCGGCCCGTCGGGGTGCGGGAGCGGAAGGGCGCCGGGACGTGCGCCGGTCGTGCGCCGAGGCGGGGAACTTCCGTGGCCCGGGCACCGGTTCGCGTGCGCCGCGGGCACCGCGGCGCGGCCCGGCGGCCGCAAGCGGAACGGGCGGCGGCTGCCGGAGGCCGGAAGCCGGGTTGTTTCGGGTCCATGCGGCCGAATAGGGTCAGCGGGCCTTGGTGTACGGGAAACCGGTGCAAGACCGGTGCGGCCCTCGCCACTGTGAACGGGAAGTCCGGCTCTACTCCTGCGGGAAGCCACTGGGCGGCGCGGGGGGATCCGCATCGCCCGGGAAGGCGGAGCCAGGGCATCAGCACCCGTGAGCCAGGAGACCGGCCGGGGCGCGTTGTCCATCCACGAGGTGCTGGAGAGGTCTCCCACTCATGCATATAGCCGAGGGCTTCCTGCCCCCCTGGCACGCGGTCGCCTGGGGCGCCGCGTCCGCTCCCTTCGTCGTCCACGGCGTGCGGGCGCTCACCCGCGAGGTGAAGGCCAACCCGGAGAGCACGCTGCTGCTCGGCGCATCCGGAGCGTTCACCTTCGTCCTGTCCGCCCTGAAGATCCCCTCGGTGACGGGCAGTTGTTCCCACCCCACGGGGACCGGGCTCGGTGCGATCCTGTTCCGGCCGCCGATCATGGCGGTGCTCGGCACGATCACCCTGCTCTTCCAGGCGCTGCTGCTGGCGCACGGCGGGCTGACGACCCTCGGCGCGAACGTCTTCTCCATGGCGATCGCCGGACCCTGGGCGGGCTACGGGATCTACGCGCTGCTGCGGCGCTTCGACGCCCCGCTGATGGTGTCGGTGTTCCTGGGCGCGTTCTTCGCCGACCTGGTCACCTACTGCGTGACCTCGGTGCAGCTGGCGCTGGCCTTCCCGGACCCGGGCACCGGCTTCCTCGGCGCGCTCGGCAAGTTCGGCGGCATCTTCGCGGTCACGCAGATCCCGCTGGCCGTGAGCGAGGGCCTGCTCACCGTCCTGGTGATGCGGCTGCTGATGCAGTCCAGCAAGTCCGACCTGGTCCGGCTGGGCGTCGCCAGGCTCACCGCGGGCCGCAGCGAGCAGAAGGCGACGGTGTGACGGGCATGAGCCGGAACGCGAAGATCAACGGACTGCTGCTGCTCCTGGTGGCGGCCCTCGCCGTGCTGCCGATCGCGCTGGGGCTCGGCGAGGGGAAGGAGGAGCCGTTCGCGGGCGCCGACAACCAGGCCGAGGCGGCCATCACCGAACTCAAGCCGGACTACGAGCCGTGGTTCTCGCCGCTGTACGAACCGCCCTCGGCCGAGGTGGAGTCGGCGCTGTTCGCCCTGCAGGCGGCGCTGGGCGCGGGGGTGCTCGCGTACTACTTCGGCGTCCGCAAGGGCCGCCGCCAGGGCGCGGCCGCCGCGGCGGCCGCCGCCACCGCCGCCCCGGCCGATGCCGCAGCCACCCCCGCGGCCTCGGAGTCGTAGGCGGTGCTGCCGATCGACGTGGCCGCGCACAGCAGTCGCTGGCGCGGCCGCCACCCGCTGGAGAAGGCCCTGCTGGGGCTCGGCCTGACGGTCACCGCCGTGTGCCTGCCGCCCTGGCCCGGCGGCCCCCTGGTGGCCGCCGCAACCCTCGCCGTGCTGCTCGGTCCGGCCGGGGTCGCCGGGCGGCAGCTGTGGCGGGCCTTCCGGATCCCGCTCGGCTTCTGCTTCACCGGGGCGGTGCCGCTGCTGTTCGCGGTGGGCGGGGCGGCGGGACCCGTCTCGCTGGCCCCGGACGGCCCCCGGCACGCCGCCGAGCTGCTGCTGCGTACGTCGGCGGCCTCGCTCGGCGTGCTGCTGTTCGCGTTCACCACCCCCGTCTCGGACGTGCTGCCCCGGCTGGCCAGGGCCGGCGTCCCCGCGCCCGTGGTGGACGTGGCCCTGGTCATGTACCGGATCGGGTTCCTGCTGCTGGACTCCCTCGACCGGGTCAAGCGCGCCCAGGCGGCCCGCCTGGGGCACACGGGCCGGGCGGCGGTGTGGCGGTCCCTCGCCGGGCTCGCCGCGACCTCCTTCGTCCGGGCCTTCGACCGCGCGGCGCGGCTCCAGTCGGGCCTGGCCGGGCGCGGCTACGACGGCACGCTGCGGGTCCTCGTCCCCGAGGCGGCGCTGTCGTGGCGCTTCCTCGCGGCCTCGGCGGCCCTGCTGGCCGGCCTGGTCGCGCTGACTCTCACCCTGAAGGGCTTGTACCTGTGAACCCGATGGTGGAACTGGCCGGCGCCGGCTACGCGTACGAGGACGGCCCCGCGGTGCTGAGCGGTGTGGACTTCGCCATCGCCGAGGGGCGGGCGCTGGTCCTGCTGGGCCGCAACGGCAGCGGCAAGACCACGCTGATGCGGCTGCTCAGCGGCGGCCTGCGGCCCGCCTCGGGCGAGCTGCGCCTCGACGGCAGCCCGGTCTCGTACGACCGGGCGGGCCTGACCAGGCTGCGCACCGCGGTCCAGCTGGTCGTCCAGGACCCGGACGACCAGCTGTTCGCCGCCTCCGTCGAGCAGGACGTGTCCTTCGGCCCGATGAACCTGGGCCTGCCCGTGGACGAGGTGCGGGCCCGGGTGGACTCGGCACTGGCGGCGCTCGACATCACGGCGCTGCGGGACCGCCCGACGCACCTGCTCTCGTACGGGCAGCGCAAGCGCGCGGCGATCGCGGGCGCGGTGGCGATGGCCCCGCGGGTGCTGATCCTGGACGAGCCGACGGCCGGCCTCGACCCCGAGGGCCAGGAACGGCTGCTGGACACCCTGGCCGGGCTCCGCTCGCGCGGGACGACGGTGGTCATGGCCACGCACGACGTCGACCTGGCCGTGCGCTGGGCCGATGACGCGGCGGTGCTGACCCCGTCCGGGATCCGCTTCGGCCCGGCGCCGCGGCTGCTGGCGGACCCGGAGCTCCTGGCGGGGGCGGGCCTGCGCCAGGCGTGGGCCCCGGCAGTGACGGCGCTGCTGCGGGCCCGGGACCTGCTGGGGGCGCAGGCGCCGGGGCCGAAGACCCCGGAGGCACTGGCCTCCTGGCACTGACGGGCGGCCCGGGCCGGCGGCGTCGGGACTGGTGCCCCGGCGCCGGTGCCCGCGGCCCCCGTCCCGGGGCTCCCTAGGATGACGGCATGTCGCTGCCCCACGCCATCCTCACCGCCCTGCTCGAGAAGCCCTCGTCGGGGCTGGAGCTGACCCGGCGGTTCGACAGGTCGATCGGATACTTCTGGTCCGCGACGCACCAGCAGATCTACCGGGAGCTCGGCCGGCTGGAGGAGGCCGGGCTGATCCGGGCGCTGCCCGGCGAGGTGCCCGTACGGGGGCAGAAGAAGGAGTACGAGGTGCTGCCGGCCGGCGGCGCGGAGCTCGCCCGGTGGGTCGGCGAGAGCCAGGACCCGAAGGCGATCCGGGATCCGTTGCTGCTGCGGATCCGGGCGGCGGCCGTCGTGGGGCCGCAGGGGCTGGCCGCGGAGCTGCGGCGCCACCTGGAGCTGCACCGCAGGCAGCTGGCGGTGTACGAGGCCATCGAGGCCAAGGACTTCCCGCCGGAGCGGGACTCCGACGAGGACAGGCTGCGCCGGCTCGTGCTGCACGGCGGGACCGGCCTGGAGACGTTCTGGCTGCGATGGCTGGAGGAGGCCCTCGCCGAGGTCGAGGACATGACGGAGCCCGGCCCGGAGCCGGACCGGCTCGCCGCGACGGGCTGACGTACGGGGCTGACGTACGGGGCTGACGCGGCCGGGCCGAGGCCGGGCAGGCCGACGCGGGCAGGCCGACGCCCCCGTCCCGCCCCGGCAGGGGCGGAACGGGGGCGTCGCACGGGGCTTACTTGTTCAGGGAGGCCCAGAACTCGTCGAAGCTCATCAGGCCGTCGCCGTTCGTGTCCTTGGCGGCGATGACGGCGTCCGCGACCGGGCCGGTGACGAACGGGTCGCCCATCTCCGCCATGGCCTGCCGGAACTCGTCGGCCGTGACGAAGCCGTCGCCGTCCACGTCGAACCGGCCGAACGTCGTCCGCGCGCTCTCGATGTCCGCCACTGGGATCCACCCCTTCTTGGTGCTCGTTGACCGGCTCAGGGTAGCGCCAGTGGGGCGCCGCCCCGTCCCCGGGGCCCGTTCGGACGGCAGAAAGAAATTCAATTACCCCTCCAGAATGCGGAACACATAATTCCGCCCAAGAAATCGGAACTGGACTTGTCGCGTTCCGGGGTCACGGCATAACGTACCGGCATCGCCGCCACACCAGGAGCGCAGGGCTCCCAGGGACAAGTGGCATAAAGGGCGATCACACAGGTGACGATCACAACTGACGCATCATTCGAAGTTCTGCCCTTCACCCGCACCTGCCGACATGTCTGGGAAGACGGCGACCATGTGCTCATCGGGGTGAGTCCCGGAAACAGCTACTTCAGCTCCGAGCGCATCCGCAGTCTCGCCCGGTGGGCGGCTCCCCGATTCGCGCAGATCGACTTCGTCTACGCCGACCTCCACGTGGACCGCATGTTCGCCGCCTTCGGACACAGCCCGGAGCACGCGGCCCGGCGCGCCGCGAAAGAGATCAAGGCGGTCCGGCGCCGGATCGTCAAGGGCGTCGAGGAATCCGGGCACCCGCCTGCCCGGATCCGCGTGCGGGCCCTTTCCGACTTCCAGTCGAACCCCGTCTACCAACTACTGCACCGGCGCGTGCTCCATTTCCTGGAGACCGGCCCGGAATTCCGCAAGGGCTGCGAGGAGATGGCCCTGCACTTTATCGGCCCGAAGTTGCCGGAGGGTGAATCCTTCACGGCAGAGCAGTTGCAGGTGTGTTTCGACTACCTGGCGGCCGAACTCCCGTTCTTCGTGGACACCCCGAGCATTCTCGACGTGCCGTCGTCCGTGGCGGCCTACCACGTCCGGATGCCGATGACCGACGTCCTCTTCGGGCGCGGCGGGGGCCTGCGCGCCACCCGCAACCAGGCGTACGCCGTCGTACGGCCCGAGCCGGAGCCCGGGACCGGAAACAGGACCCGCACCCGAACCGGGCGCGAGACCGGGACCGAGGCCGAGAGGGGCGTCGATGAGCGTCGAGCAGCATGAGGCCGGCCGGGACCGGGCCGAGCCCCTGCTCGACTTCCCGCTGTCGCGCCGCGGCGACGTGCTGCCCGAGGAGTGCGCGTGGCTGCGGGAGAAGGCGCCGGTCGCGCGGGTCCGCACGCTCACCGGGGACCCGGCCTGGCTGGTGAGCAGCTACGCGCTGGCCAAGCAGGTCCTGGAGGACGAGCGGTTCAGCCTCAAGGACACGGCCCGGCCCGGCGTGCCGCGCCAGTACGCGCTGACGATCCCGCCCGAACTCGTCAACAACATGGGCAACATCAACAGCGCCGGCCTGCGCAGCGCGGTGATGAAGGCGCTGAACCCGCGCCGACCCGGGCTCCGGGACGCGCTGCACGCCGCCGCGCACGGCCTCGTGGACGCCCTCGTGGCCGAGGGCGGGCCCGCAGACCTCCGGGCGGGGTTCGCCGACCCCTTCTCGGCGGCGCTGCACTGCCGGGTGCTGGGGGTGCCGTTCGAGGACCGGCGGCGCCTGATGTCGGGGCTGGACGTCGCGTTCATGACCGCACGCGAGCCGTTCGCCGACTCTGCGCTCAACTGGTACAAGGACATCGGCTACTTCGCCGACCGGCTGCGGGAGCAGCTCGCGCTGCCCGCCGAGCAGCGTACGGGGCTGCTCGGCACGTTCGCGGGGCTGAGGGAGGCCGACCCGGAGTCGGCGCACCTGACCGACGAGATGTTCGCGACGGTCGCGGTGTCCCTGTTCGGGGCGGGCGCGGTGTCCACCTCGGCGTTCCTGGTCCTCGCGGTGCTGGCGCTGCTCCAGCGGCCGGAGCTCATCGGCCACCTGCGCCGGCATCCCGAGCGCATGGGGAAGGCGGTCGAGGAGCTGCTGCGCTGGAACCCGTCCGTGGGCGACGGCCTGCCGCGCATCGCGCTGGCCGACGTCCGGGTCGGGGACGGGCTCGTCCGGGAGGGCGAGCTCGTGCTGGTCCTGCTGGAGGGGGCCAACTTCGACCCGGAGGCCTTCGCCGACCCGGGCCGGCTGGACCTGGAGCGCGAGAGCCCCCAGCCGCACCTGGCGTACGGGCTTCATCAAGCGGCTGCCGGAGCGTCTCCCGGTCGCCTGGTGAGGAGGCGGCGGCGCCCCGGGGGTCGTGCGAGCTCCCGGGGCGCCGCTGCCGGCCGGCTGCAGGCCGACCGCCGGTCCTCACCCGACCGGCTGCCGGCTAACGGAAAATGCCGGTGTGGCCGAGCGAGTACCGGCCGGGCTGCGGGTAGACGGCCAGGCCGTGCGGGCCGCTGCCCACCGGGATGCGGGCCAGCTGCCGGCCGGTGGCGGTGTCGATGGCGTACACCTCGGAGTTGTAGCGGCCCGAGAGCCACAGGACCTTGCCGTCGGCGGAGACGCCGCCCATGTCGGGGCTGCCGCCGTTGGGGAGGTCCCATTTCTTGGTGAGCCTGTTCTGCCGGAAGTCGAAGACCGAGATGGTGCCCTCGCCGCGGTTGGAGATGTACATCTCGCGGGAGTCGCGGCTGATGTACAGGCCGTGGCAGCCCTTTCCGGTGGGCAGCAGCCTGGGCGTGTCGAACGCGTCTCCGCTGAACACCCACATGCCGTGCGCCATCATGTCCGCGACGTAGAAGGTCCTGCCGTCCGGGGAGATCTTGACGTCCTGCGGCATGGCCCCCTCGAAGGGCAGCTTCTGCTTGGCGATGACCGCCATCTTCTCGGTGTCGACCTTGAGGAGTTCGCCGGAGAACTCGCACGAGACGATGAAGTAGCGGCCGTCCGCGGAGAAGTCGGCGTGGTTGACGCCGAGGCACTTGACGGGCAGCGACTTGACCCGGTCCATCGTGTGCGCGTCGCGGAAGACGAGCTCCTTGTCCATCGAGGCCATGACGACCGCGTACTTGCCGTTCGGCGTGAAGTACAGGTTGTACGGGTCGTGCACCTCGACGGGCTCGCCGGCCTCGCCGGTGGCGGGGTCGATGGGCGTGAGGGTGTGGCCGCGGTTGTTGTTGACCCACAGCGTCTTCATGTCCCAGGACGGGACCACGTGCTGCGGCTGGATGCCGACCGGGATGGTGTCGATCACCTTGTACGTCTTCGGGTCGATCACCGACACCGTGTTGGAGGCGGTGTTCGGCACGTACACGCGCGAGGGGAAGTCCTTGACCACCGGGGAGAGCCGGTTCGGCCGGTCGGCCGCGTACACGTCCTTCGGGTCGAGGAGCGGCGGCATCCCGGCCAGGCCGGGCGGCGCCACCGGGACCGCCTTGACGGGCGGCTTGGGCGGGTCGGCCGGCGCCTTGGAGCCGAGCGCCTCGGCGGGGCCCTTGCTCGCGGATCCGCAGCCGGCCAGGGCGGCGAGGACCAGACCGGCCAGCAGCACGGTGGCCTTCCGGGGAAGGCGGGTGGTGGTCATGGGGTCAGCAGCTCCGTGGTGGTCACCGCGCGCAGGTTGCGGCGCGCGAGTTCTTCGAGGAGGGGCGGCATCGCGTCGACCGTGTCCGCGTAGCCGAAGTGCAGGCTCACCACCGATCCGCTGCGGATCGTCCCGGTGACCGTGCGGATGACGGCCGCGGCGCCGGGCGAGGTGAAGTCGAGGGAGTCCACGTCGTACGACAGGACGTGCGGGTAGCCCGCCCGCCGGGCCAGCTTCTTGACGAGCGCGGTGGCGTACTGGGCCTGCGAGGGGCGGAACCAGGTGCCGATGGAGCCGGTGAGCCGCTTGAGGCGCTCGGCGCAGCCGGTGATCTCGGCGTAGGCCTCCGCCTCGGGCAGCGCGTTGACCGCGAGGTGGCGCTGGGTGTGGTTGCCGAGTTCGTGGCCGCCGTCGAGGACCCGGCGGGCGAGCTCCGGGTGGGCGTCGAGCCAGCTGCCGATGGCCAGTACGGTGACCCGAGCGCCGGCGCGTTCGGCCTCGGCGAGGACGGCCCGGGCGGTGGCGGGGTCCCCGTTGCCGTGGAAGGTGAGGGCGACGCGGGGGCGGTCGCGGGGGCCGTGCGCGATCTCGTCGGGCTGGCCGGGGAAGCGGCGCGGGGCCGGGGCGCGGCCGGACTCGGCGGGGGCGTGCCCGGCGGCCTGCCCGGCGGGGGCCGCGGAGCGGGCGGGGGCCGGGTCGCCCGGACCCGCCCCACAGGCGGTGGCGAGGGCGCCGACGGCGGCGGCCGCGCCGGCGCGGAGGGCTGTTCGGCGGTCCGGAGAGCAGGGCACGCGCCCATTTAAGGGGCGGATGACCTGAAAAATAACGATTGACCCAATTCGGGGCGTTCACCGAAGTGGACCCGTTCGGAGGACCGTCCGCTATCCGATCAACGAATCACGCAGATCGGCGCATTGTTATTCATGGATTACGAGGTGAGTGGCCGACCTCACCTAGGATTTAGGTAGAAACTCTTAGGATTTACACACTTATGTCCGAGTTGGGACTTTTGGCATTCGGTCCCCCGTCTGCCATAGTCGGAACCACGGCTTCCCCATTGACCCGAGCGAAGTCGCCACGCCGAGGATCACACCCCCTTCGATCCTCGGCGCACCCATGAAGCCCCCACCCGCCCCACCACGGCGACCCGGGGGCTTCAGGCGTATCAGCGGTCGGCCACCCTCATCTCGAACCACGTGATCTTGCCGCGCGGCAGCAGGTCGGCACCCCAGCGGTCGGAGAGCTTGTCCACGAGGAAGAGCCCGCGGCCGGTGGTGTCCAGCTCGTGGACCGGCATCAGGCAGGGCAGCCCGCGCGAGGGGTCGCGCACCTCGACGCGGATCCAGCCGCGCCGGCGCAGCATCCGTAAGCCGAAGGAGCGGGCGCCGGTGTGCCGGACGGCGTTGCCGACGAGCTCCGAGACCAGCAGGACGGTGTGCTCGGAGACCTGCGGCGAGAACCCCCAGAAGCGGATGACCACGTACTGGGCGAGCCGGCGGGCGGTGCTCGCCGACTCCGGCATGGACGGCAGCGTCACTTCCGCCTCGGCCGGATTGCCGTACAGGTCCAGCGCCTTGAGGCCCTGTTCGTCCTCCACCGCCGCCATCGGCCGCACAGCGGAAGCGCTGCTGCGCTGCCGCGGCTGTTCCACACCCTCCAGGCCCGCCATGAACCCATCATGGACGGCCGACACGCCCGTCCGGGCCGTTCCGCAGGAAAACACCCCCCGCAGCACGCGGCTCCAAGGGGGTGCCCTGTCATATGCGTTGGGCATCCGGCAGCCCGCACAACCACTCTGATCTGCGGTGACACACAGCGCACCGACGATCACGACGAGTGGATCAACGGACTCCCTTAACCCTGCCTTAAGGCCTGGCTAATCCACTCCCAGGGAGGACCGACGAGTTCTCGATCCGGCCTAGAGGAACTTGGCCTTGCCCGGCCCCTCCTCGACGAAGCTGCGCATCCCGCGCTCGCGGTCCTCGGTGGCGAACAGGCCCGCGAACCAGTTGCGTTCGATGGTCAGACCGGTGTCGATGTCCGCCTCCAGCCCGGCGTCCACGCACTCCTTCGCGGCGCGCAGCGCGATGGCCGGACCCTGGGCGAGCTTCGCGGCCCAGGCGCGGGCCTGCTCGTACACCTCGGCGGCGGGCACCACGCGGTCCACGAGGCCGAGGGTGAGCGCCTCGTCGGCCTTGACCATGCGCCCGGTGAAGATGAGGTCCTTGGCCTTGGAGGGGCCGATCAGGCGGGACAGGCGCTGGGTGCCGCCCGCGCCGGGGATGAGGCCGAGCAGGATCTCGGGCTGGCCGAGCTTGGCGTCGTCGGCGGCGATGCGGTAGTCGGCGCACAGCGCCAGCTCGCAGCCGCCGCCGAGGGCGTAGCCGGTGACGGCGGCGACGACCGGCTTGGGGATGCGGGCCACGGCGGTGAAGGCGTCCTGCAGCGCACGGGACCGGGCGACCATCGCCGCGTGGTCCATCGTCTGCATCTCCTTGATGTCCGCGCCCGCCGCGAACACCTTCTCGCCGCCGTAGAGGATCACGGCGCGAACGTCGGCCCGGTCGGTGGCCTCCGCCGCGAGCTCGCGCAGCCGGTCCTGGGTGGCGATGTCCAGGGCGTTCATGGGCGGCCGGTCCAGGCGGAGGGTGCCGACGCCTTCGGAGACTTCGAGAGAGAGGGTCATACGGGGAAGGTTAGCGCCGGTTAACACGAAGTGGCCCGGTGCTGTGGGTCACAGCACCGGGCCACCCGGGTCCGCGCTCGGCGCCGCTAGGGCGCGGCGGCGGGGAGGACTACTTGATCCACTCCGCCCAGTCCATGTTCCAGCCGTTGAGGCCGTTGTCCGGGGCGATCTGCTTGTCCTTGGAGTTCTTCACGACGACGACGTCACCGATGAGCGACTCGTTGAAGAACCAGGCGGCGGGCTGGTTGCCGTCGCCGGCGCCGCGGACGTCCTTCAGGCCGACGCAGCCGTGGCTGACGTTCTCCGAGCCGAACGTGCCGGAGGAGGCCCAGTAGTTGCCGTGGACGAAGGTGCCCGAGTTCGACAGGCGCATCGCGTGCGGAACGTCCGAGATGTCGTACTCGCCGCCGAAGCCGACGGTGGCGCCGTTCATCCGGGTCACCTTGTACTTCTCGCTGATGACCATCTGCCCGTTGTACGTGGTCGTCGACGGGGCGCCCGCGGTGATGGGGAGGTTCTTGATGACCTGGCCGTCGCGGACGACCTGCATGGTGTGCTCGCTCGCGTCGACCGTGGAGACCTGCGAGCGGCCGATGGTGAAGGTGACCGTACGGGTCTGCTTGCCGTAGACGCCGGGCCGGCCCTCGACGCCGTCGAGCGCGATCTTGACCGTGACCTTGGTGCCCGCGGCCCAGTACTTCTCCGGGCGGAAGTCGAGGCGGTCGTTGCCGAACCAGTGGCCCTCGATCGGCACGGACGGCTCGGCCGTCACCGTGATGGCCTTCTCCACGGCCTCGGTGTTGGTGATGCCGCGGGTGAAGTTGAACGACACCGGCATGCCCACGCCGACGGTCTCGCCGTCCTCGGGCATGTAGTGGCCGACGAAGGTGTTCGTCGGGGTGAGGGTGGTGAAGGTGGTGTCCTTGGCGGACTCCCGGCCGGCCTCGTCCTTGGCGACCGCGTGCACCTTGTACTCGGTGGCGGAGGCCAGGTTGCGCGCCGGCTCCCAGCTCGCACCGTCCGCGGCGATCTTGCCTTCGACGGCGTTGCCCTTGGTGTCGGCGACGGTCACCGTGGTGAGCTTGCCGCCGGTGCTGGTTATCTTCAGGACGCCGCTGGTCGCGACTTCCTTGGACCCGTCGTCCGGCTTGACGTTGACGACGGCCTTCGACGCCTCGTTGCCGGGCTTGGCCGCCCCGCCGGCGCCGCCGTTGCTGCCGCCGCCTCCGCCGCCGTTGGTTCCGCCGCCGCTGCACGCGCTGGTGAACAGCAGGGCCGCCCCCAGCAGGAGGGCCGGCAGGCCGGTGCGGCGGACGCGGCCGCGTATCGGCTGCAGGTTCACTCTTCTCTTCTCCCCATGTCCCCCGCGCGCGGACAGTCGCGCGCTTGCCGACAGGAAATCACATGGAGGCATCACGAAGAGAAACGGTCATGTCACCGTTCCGTCCCAAGTCGCGCCCCGGACGGTACGGACGACGGGCCCGCTGCGCGCGGGCCCTGGGGGTGGGTCAGACGTGCGGGACGCCGTCAGGGCGGTCGTCCTTGGCGCGGTCGTCCTTGCCGTGGTCGTCCTTCCCGTGCTCCTTGTCCTTGTCCTTCTCCTTGTCCTTGTCCTTGTCCTTGTGGTGCTCGCGCTTGTTGTCGAGCCTCACGACGATCCGGTGGCCCGGGGTGTCGTCGCCGAGGACCAGCGGCCCCGTCACGGGGTTCGCCGGCAGCACGTAGCCCTCGGGGACGTCCGTCTCCCGCAGGTAGTACGTGCCGTTCTCCAGGTGCGCGAAGGTGCAGCGGCCCCAGTCGTCCGTGGCGCAGCCCGGCCGGACGAGGAGGTCGGAGTCCTCTCCCCGCGGCTGCAGGCCCTCGGTTCCGTTGGTCTCCTTCCACACTTCGAACACCGCACCGCGCAGCGGCTGCTTCGTCTTGGCGTCCTTCTTCAGGACCTCCAGCTCGCCCGCGTGCCCCTGCCGGTCGTTGTCCAGCACCGCCGTGACGCCCCGCCCGGCGTTCTGCTCCGTCAGGACCAGCGTGGCCACGGCCCGTCCGGGCAGCACGTAGCCGTCGGGGGCCTCTGTCTCGCGCCAGTAGTAGGTGCCGACCGGGACGGTCCGCTCGCACACGCCGTCGGGGCCGGTCACGCACACGGGCGGGAGCTGGTCGTCGGGGTTGGGGTCGGTGCCGGTGGTCTGCAGGCCCGGGACGCGGTTGGTCTCCCGCCACAGCTCGAAGCGGGCTCCGCCCAGCGGCCGGCCGTTCTGGTCGGCGTCGACGTTGAAGACCTGGAGGCGGGAGGTGTTGTCGCCGGTGAAGAGGGTCTCGAAGCCGCTGTTGACGACGGTTCCGGTGGCGGGGCGGAGCCGGCCCCCGGGGCGGGCGTAGCAGCGGCTGGCGTCGGTGAGGCGGTCGCGCAGGCCCGCGTACGGGGCGGTCGCGCCGGTGTCGTGGACCAGGGTGCCGCTGACCGTGCCGGTGAGTCGGCCCGCGTGGCGCACGACGCCGGTGTCGGCCATCAGGCGCTCGCCTTCGGCGACGGTGACGCTGCCGCCGGTGGTGAGGAAGTCCGCCCCGGCGGGCGGGGGGACGAGGGAGCCGGCGCCGACGACGCCGACGTTGTAGCGGCTGTCGAAGCCGGCCGCCTTGTCCTGGTCGAAGTCGCAAGGACGACGACGCGGCCCTCGGCCTCGGAGGCGCGCTCGCGGACGCGGAAGTCGCCGCCGACGAAGACGTTGACGGCGTTGTCCCGGCCGCGGGCGGTCCCGTCGCTGCCGATCGGCGGGAAGGGGTCGGGGCAGCGGCCCGGGACGCACGGACCGAGGCCGCCCGGCAGCGGGGCCCGCCGTACGCCCGGTGCACGGACGCCCGGCGCCGGGGAGCCCGCGTCCGGCGCGGACCGGACCTGCGCGGGTCCGGTCCCGGCCCCGCCGGGGACGGCCGCGAGGGCCGTGGAGGCCGCCGGGGCCCCGGCGGCCAGGGCGGCGATGGGCGACGGTGACCGCGAGTCCGAGGGGCCATTTCCTTGCTGACATGACGCTCCGTCCGTGTCCTGGCGCGCGTGCGCCGCTGGGCTGGGGCCAGCCCAGCGCCGGCGGCGGCGCGGCGGACGGACGACACTCCAGGCCCGCGGAATTCCGGTAGGACGATCACCCGGGTGGTGTGGCCCCTGGTCCCGTGCAGTCCGTGCGGTCCGTGCAGTCCGTGCGGTCAGCTGATGGCGGAGCCCGCGACCCAGTCGGCCCAGGACATGTTCCAGCCGCCCAGCCCGTTGTTCGGGGCGACCGTCTTGTCCTGCGAGTTGACGACCTCCACCACGTCCCCGACCAGGGTCCGGTCGAAGAACCAGCCGGCGGGGGTGTCCGAGCCGCCGCCCTTGTCGTCGCGCAGGCCCACGCAGCCGTGGCTGGTGTTGGTGGAGCCGAAGGTGTCGGGGCTGGCCCAGTAGTTCCCGTGCAGGAAGGTCCCGGAGGTGGTCAGGCGCATGGCGTGCGGGACGTCCGGGATGTCGTACTCGCCGCCGAAGCCGACCGTCTGGCCGTTCATCCGGGTGACGTCGAACATCTCCATCACCACCATCTTCCCGTTGTAGGTGGTGTTCTTCGGTGCGCCGGCGCTGATCGGGAGGGTCTGGACGAGCCGGCCGTCGCGGCGGACCTCCATGGTGTGCGCGGCCGCGTCCACGGTGGAGACCTGGGAGCGGCCGACGGTGAACTTGATCGTCTTGTCCTGGATGCCGTACGAGCCGGGCGCGCCCTGTACGTCGCGCAGGTTCACCCGCACGGTGACCTCGGTGCCGGGCTCCCAGTACTGCTTGGGCCGGAAGTCGAGGCGCTCGCGGCCGAACCAGTGGCCGACGATGTCGACGGCGGGGTCGGCGGTGACGGTGATGGCCCGTTCGACGTCGGCCTTGTTCGCGATGGACCGGCTGAAGTTGAAGGAGACGATCATTCCGGTGCCGACGGTGGAGCGGTTCTCGGGCTTGAAGTAGCCGATGAACCGTTCCGCGGGCACATAGGTGGTGAAGCTGGTGTGCCGGGCCTGGCGGCGGTTGTGGCCGTCGAGGGCGACCGCGTCCACGGTGTACTTGGCGGCGAGCGCGAGCCTGCCGGCCTCCGGGTCGGGGCTCCAGCTGAGGCCGTCGGGGGCGATGGAGCCGGGGACGCGTTCCTCCTGGGCGTCCTCGACCTTGGTGACGACGACCCGCTCCAGGCGGCCCTCGGGGACCCGGACGGTCAGCGGGCCCTCGGCCGGCACCCCCCTGGCGTTGTCGTCGGGGGTGATCCGGATGGCGTCCTCGGGCGCCTTCGGTTTGCCGGGCAGCTCGATCTCGACCGGGGGACGGCCGTCGTCGGTGCACCCGGCCAGCCCGCCCAGCAGGGCCGCCCATGCCGCCACGGCGGCCAAGCCCGCCCCTGCCCGCCTCGTCAGAAGTGTCACGAACCGTCCAACGACCGGGCTCCCCGGGGGAAACGTCGGTACGGCCCACGTTCCGGGCGGAACTGTCCGGGCAGAACAGTGGGAAGGACCAGACGGGGGCGGGCCCGGGCCGGGACGCCCGGGGCCGCACACCCCTGCCCCCGCCGGTACCCGTGAGCCGTGGAGGCGGGCAGTGTCGAGCGCAGCCGAGTACGAGGCGGTGGATGCCACCGCCATGGGGGCAGTGGAGGCCGGAGCGGCGCGGGCCGCGGACGCGGCGCCGGGCGGGCGCATCGGGGTGCAGGGCGCCCCTGTCCCCGCGCCGGCGCACGTACCCGCGCCGGCGGCCGATCCCGGGCCCGCGGCCCCGCCGGCGACGGCGGTGGCGCCGGGTCCGGAGCCGGCCCTGCGGGCGGCGCGGGCAGCGGCGGGGCCCCCGGTGTGGCCGGGGTCCTCGCACCCGCTGGGAGCCCGGTTTCGCACCGGTCCGGACGGCACGGCCGGCACCAACTTCGCGCTGTGGGCGCAGGGCGCGGAGGCGGTGGAGGTGTGCCTGTTCGACGCCGACGGCGCGGAGACCCGCTGCGCGCTGACCGAGCTCACGCACGAGATCTGGCACGGCTTCCTGCCCGGTGTGCGGCCCGGGCAGCGGTACGGGTTCCGGGTGCACGGCCGCTGGGACCCCTGGACGGGGGCCCGGTTCAATCCGGCGAAGCTGCTGCTGGACCCGTACGCGCGGGCCGTCGACGGTGAGTTCTCGCTGCCCCCCGAGGTGTACGGACACGTCCGCGACTGGCCGCAGCAGTACATCGCGGACACCGTGCGCGACGACCGCGACTCGGCCCCGTTCGTGCCGAAGGGGGTCGTGGTCCACGATGACGACGACTGGGCGGACGACGTCCGGCCGAAGACGCCGTGGGCGGACTCGGTCATCTACGAGCTGCACGTGCGCGGGTTCACGATGCGCCACCCGGGGGTGCCCGAGGAGCTGCGCGGGACGTACGCGGGCCTGGCCCATCCGGCGGCCGTCGAGCACCTGGTCCGGCTGGGGGTGACGGCGGTCGAGCTGCTGCCGGTGCACCAGTTCGCGCACGAGGACCACCTGCTGCGCCGGGGCCTGCGCAACTACTGGGGCTACAACTCGATCGGCTACTTCGCCCCGCACGCGGGGTACTCCTCGTCCGGTACGGCCGGGCAGCAGGTCGGCGAGTTCAAGCGGATGGTGCGGGCCCTGCACGCGGCCGGGATCGAGGTCATCCTCGACGTGGTCTACAACCACACGGCGGAGGCGGGCGAGCTGGGCCCGACGCTGTCGCTGCGCGGGACCGACAACCGGGGCTACTACCGGCTCCAGTCCGACCAGCGGCGCTACGCCGACTACACGGGCTGCGGGAACACCCTGCACGCGGGGCGGCCGCACGTGCTGCGGCTGATCACCGACTCGCTGCGGTACTGGGTGACCGAGATGGGGGTCGACGGCTTCCGCTTCGACCTGGCGGCGGCGCTGGCCCGGTCGATGCACGACGTGGACATGCTCTCGCCGTTCCTGGCGGTGATCGCGCAGGACCCGGTGCTGCGGCGGGTGAAGCTGATCGCCGAGCCGTGGGACGTGGGCTCGGGCGGCTACCAGGTGGGGGCCTTCCCCCCGCTGTGGACGGAGTGGAACGACCGCTACCGGGATGCCGTGCGGGACTTCTGGCGGGGCGCGCTGCCCGACGTACGGGACCTGGGGTACCGGCTGTCGGGGTCGAGCGACCTGTACGCGTGGGGTGGGCGGCGGCCGTACGCCTCGGTGAACTTCGTGACCGCCCACGACGGCTTCACGCTGCGGGACCTGGTGAGCTACGAGCGCAAGCACAACGAGGCCAACGGGGAGGCGGGCCGGGACGGGACGAACGACAACCGGTCGTGGAACTGCGGGGCCGAGGGCGAGACGGACGACGCCCGGATCGGGGCGCTGCGGCGGCGGCAGCTGCGGAACCTGCTGACGACGCTGCTGCTGTCGACCGGGGTGCCGATGCTGGTGGCGGGCGACGAGTTCGGGCGGACGCAAGGGGGCAACAACAACGCGTACTGCCAGGACAACGAGACGGGTTGGGTGGACTGGTCGCTGCTGGGCGATCCGGCGTGGCGGGAGCTGTGCACGCTGACCGCGCGGCTGGTGGCGCTGCGCCAGGAGCATCCGGTGCTGCGCCGGCGGGCGTTCTTCTCGGGGCGGCCGCAGGGCGCCGACGGGCTGCGGGACCTGGCCTGGTTCACCCCGGCGGGCACGGAGATGACGGAGCGGGACTGGTACGCGCCGGCCGCCGCGCTGGGGATGTACCTCTCGGGGCGGGACATCCCGGGCCGCGACGAGCAGGGGCGTCAGGTGACCGACGACAGCTTCCTCGCGCTGCTGCACGCCGGGGACCGGCCGCTGGCGTGGGTGCTGCCGGGGCCGCCGTGGGCGGCGGAGTACGAACTGGTGCTGGACACCGCCCGGGAGGACCAGGCCGCGGCGCCGGGGACCCGGTACCGCGGCGGGGAGACGGTGACGGTGCCGGCGCGGTCGGTGCTGCTGCTGCGGGTGGCGGGCTGAGGGGGCCGGGCCGTGGCCGCCGCGGGCGGGCGGATCGAGCGGGCGGGCGGGCGGATCGGGCGGGCGGGGCCGCTACGCCTGTTCCACGTGCAGCAGCATCCGCTTCAGCAGGGCGGACAGGGCGGCGCGTTCGGTGTCGTCGAGGGGCTCGATCATCTCCGCCTCGGCTATGCCGCGCCAGCGCATGGCCTCGATCCACCGCTTGTGGCCCTCTTCGGTGAGCTCGACGTCGACCCGGCGGCGGTCCCCCGCCGCGCGCACCCGGCGGATCAGCCCGGACTTCTCCAGGGTGTCGAGGCGGCCGGTCATGCCGGCCGGGGAGAGCAGCAGTTCGGCGGCGAGTTCGGCCGAGGGGGCCCGCCAGGGCGTGCCTCGGGAGGCGAGGCGGTGCATGGTCTCGAACTCGAACTCCTGGAGCCCGGTCTCGGCCAGGGCCCGCTCCTTGCCGTACTTGACGTGCTTGGCCAGCAGCTGGATCCGGGTGATGACCTGCTCGGTGGGCACGTCGAAGGGCACCTTGCCGCTCCAGCGGGCGATGTGCCGGTCGACCGAGTCCTCGGGGTCCACTGCGTCCATGCGGGAAGTATCGCACCCCGCACCAGATATTTCGTTGACGAATGATTCGCTGGCGAAATACTCTCGCTGGCATGACCTCGCCGATCCGGCGGCTGCTCGTCGGCCGCACCTTCGCCGCGCTCGCCTCCGCCCTCATCCCCACCACCCTCACCCTGGCCGTCGTCGGCACCGGCTCCGCCGGCGACCTGGGCATCGTGCTCGCGAGCGAGCTGCTGCCGATGCTGCTCCTGCTCCCCGTCGCCGGCGTCGCCGCCGACCGCTTCCCCGCCCGGCGGGTCGTGCTCGCCGCCGACCTGGTGCGCGCGGCCGCGCAGGCCGCGACCGGGCTCCTGCTGCTGGCCGGCCCGGTGCACATCGGTGCGCTCGCGGCGCTGGCCGCGGTCACCGGGGCCGGCGTCGCCTTCGGCAACCCCTCGGCCCGCACCCTCGTCGCCGCCGTCGTCCCCGCGCCGGACCGGCTGAAGGTCAACGCCCGGCTCGGGGTGGCGGGCGGCCTCGCCCAGATCGCGGGACCGGCCGCCGCGGGCGCGATGATGCTGGCCCTCGGGGCCGGCTGGTCCTCCCTGCTCACCGCCGCGCTGTTCGCCGGCTCCGCGCTCACCCTGGGCGGGCTGCGCACCGCGCCAGCGCCCGGCGGCCGCATCCGGGCCGGCTTCGGCGCCGAACTGCGCGAGGGCTGGGCCGAGGCCCGGCGGCACCCCTGGTTCCTGGCCAACGTGCTCGCCCACGGGGTCTGGCACCTGGCGGCCGGGCTGCTACTGACCCTCGGGCCGCTGATCGCCGTCGAGAGCCTGGGCGGGGCGACCTCCTGGGTGGTCATCGCCCAGGTGGGCACGGCCGGTCTGCTGGCCGGGGTGTGGGCGGCCGGCCGGCTGCCGATCCGCCGCCCGCTGCACGGCGTGGCCGTCGGGGCTGCGGCGCAGGCCCTGCCGCTCGCCGCGTTCGCCCTGCGGCTGCCGGTGGGGGTGACGGCGGCCGCGTACTTCGCCGCGATGTTCGGCCTCGGGGTGCTCAGCCCGCTGTGGGAGACCGAGATGCAGCGCCGGATCCCGCTGGAGGCGCTCGGCCGGGTCGGCTCCTTCGACACCCTCATCTCCTTCGCCGCCCGCCCGCTCGGGCTCGCGGTGGCCGCGCCGCTCGCCGCGGCGACCGGGACCGCGGCGCCGCTGCTGGTCGCGGCCGTCCTCAGCGCCGCCGCCAACCTCGGGGTGCTGCTGCTTCCGGACGTCCGCCGGCAAGCGAAACGGGAGCCCGTCCCCGTCCTGCAATGATGTGGCCTTCGTACACACGTGCATCACCCGTGCACGTGTGCCCTCGTACGGATCAGGGGTACGCATGGCGAGTGTCGGAGTCGCGCTGCGGGAGCTGCGCGGGGCGCAGAAGTCGGCGAAGGGGGTCTCGCTCTACTCGCGCTACGTCAACCGGCCCGCCGGGCGGTACCTGGCGGCCGGCTCGTACGGGCTCGGGCTGACGCCGAACCAGGTGACGCTGGTCAGCGCCCTCTTCAGCTTCGCCGCCGTGGCCGCCGTGGCCCTCGCCGCGCCCTCCTGGGGGCTGGGGGCCGCGGTGTGGGCCGCGCTCGCCGTCGGCTTCGCCTTCGACTCCGCCGACGGGCAGCTGGCGCGGCTGCGCGGGGGCGGCAGTGCGGCCGGCGAGTGGCTCGACCACGTCGTGGACTGCGCGAAGCTGACCGCCCTGCACACCTGCGTGCTGATCGCCTTCCACCGCTTCCCCGAGGCGTACGGGACGGGCTCGGACGGCTGGCTGCTGGTGCCGCTGGGCTTCCAGTTCGCCGCGGTCGTCACCTTCTTCGGAGGGTTGCTGACCGAGAAGCTCAAGCCCAGGCCCGCTCCGGGGAGCCCGGCCGCCGCTCCGTCGACGCTGCGCGCGGTGGCGCTGCTGCCCGTGGACTACGGGGTGTTCTGCCTGGTGTTCCTGCTGCTGGGCGGCGGCGGGCTGTTCCGCTGGGCGTACGCGGGCCTGGGGGCGGTCGCCGCGCTGTTCCTGGTGGCGTTCCTCGTGAAGTGGTTCCGGGAGCTCAGCGCCGTTCCGCGGTGAGCGGCTGCTCCGCGGGCGGCGCGGCCAGTGCGTCCAGCGCCCGGCGCAGCTGGGTGCTGGAGGTGTGCACGGTGTACGGGAAGTAGACGACGTCGACGCCGACGGCGGCGAAGTCCCGCTCCAGCTTGTCGCCCTTGGCGGTGCCCCGCCAGTCGTCGCCCTTGAAGATGACGTCGAAGCGGACCTGCTTCCAGGTCTCCACCTTGTCGGGGACCGTCTCGACGAACGCGGCGTCGACGTACTTCACGCTGCGGACGATCTCCAGCCGCTCGACGAGCGGGATCATCGGGCGGCGCTCCTTGGCGAGTTCGGCCATCTCGTCGGAGACGACTCCGGCCACCAGGTAGTCGCACTGGCTGCGGGCGTGCCGAAGGATGTTGAGGTGTCCGATGTGGAACAGGTCGTAGGCGCCGGGCGCATAGCCCACCCGGTACGGTCTGCGCGGCCGCGCGGCGAGCTCGGTCAAGTCCCGCTCCGTCATGTGTTACCCCCCAGCAACCACACCCCCCGGTGTGGTGGATTAGCAGACAATAGCGTGCACGTTCACTGGCGTGCCGGTGAACGAATAGGGTGACGTGCGCATCATCCTGGGGAGAAGGGGACCTCACGTGTCCACATCCGGCCACCGGCGCTTGCTGCTGGTTTCCACCAATTACGCTCCCGAGCACGCGGGGATCGGCCCGTACGCCACCCAGATCGCGGAGCACTGGGCGGAACTCGGCCATGAGACGCACGTCCTCGCCGGCATGCCGCACTACCCGTCGTGGTCGCTGGAGCCGGAGTACAGGGGGGCGCTGCAGCGCACGGAACGGCGCGCGGGGGTCATCGTGCACCGGCGTGCGCACACGGTGCCGCCCCGCCAGACCGCGGTGAAGCGGGCCCTGTTCGAAGGATCGATTCTGCTGCACGGCGCCGTCGCACCGCCCCGGATGCGGCGCCCCCACGCGGTCATGGCGCAGATGCCCAGCCTGGCCGGCGGGGTCCTCGCCGCCCGCCTCGCGGCCAAGTGGAAGGTGCCCTTCATCCCGGTCGTGCAGGACCTGATGGGCGCCGCCGCCGCACAGAGCGGCATCAGCGGCGGCGACAAGGCGGCCGTCATCGCCGGGCGCGCGGAGGCCTACGCCCTCAAGCGCGCCGCCCTCGTCGGCGTCATCCACGAGACCTTCGTCGACCGCGTCGTCGGCATGGGCGTCGACCCGAAGCGCATCCGCCTCGTGCCCAACTGGTCCCACGTGCCCCAGCCGACGCGGCCGCGCGGCGAGACCCGGCGCCACCTCGGCTGGGCCCCCGGCCAGACCGTCGTGCTGCACTCCGGCAACATGGGCCTCAAGCAGGGCCTGGAGGTGATCGTCGGCGCCGCCCGGCTCGACCCGGCCGTCCGCTTCGTCCTCATGGGCGACGGCAGCCAGCGCACCGCGCTGGAGTCCCTGTCCGCGGACGTGCCGAACCTGGACATCATCCCCCCTGCCGCCGACGGAGAGTTCCCGGATATCCTCGCGGCGGCGGACGTCCTCGCCGTGACGCAGCACGCGGCCGTGCTCGACATGAGCGTGCCGTCCAAGCTGACCTCCTACTTCCAGGCCGGCCGGCCCGTCGTCGCCTCCGTCGCGGCGGAAGGCGGCACCGCCCAGGAGGTGGAACGTTCGGGCGCGGGGGTGCTCGTACCGCCGGAGGACCCCGAGGCGCTGCTGAAGGCCGTGCGGATCCTGGCCGAGGACCCCGAGGGCGCGGACGCGCTGGGGGCGGCCGGGCCCCGCCACGTGGCGGCCCACCTGAGCCGCGACGCGGGCCTGGCCCGCATCGACGCACTGATAGACGAAGCACTTGGGGGTCCGCAGCCGTGATCGAGACGAACCGCCCCGCAGCGGTCCCGGCCGAGGACGAACCCGACCTCCTGCGGGACCAGTTCCGCCAGCTCCTGCGCTACCGACGGCTCCTCGGCGCAGGCATCGGAATCGGCCTGCTGGGCGGTGTCTACCTCGGCATCGACACGGCCGACACCTATGTGGCGACCGCGGACGTCGTGCTGCGCGCACCCACCGACGACCCCTTCAACCCCAGCCTCGCCCCCGACAAGGCCATCAACATCGGCTCCGAGCGGCAGGTCGCCCTCTCCAGCTCCACAGCCGAGGAGGCCGCCAAGAAGCTCGGCGTCCCCGCGAAGGACCTCGCCGGCCTGCGCAGCGGCCTGCAGGTGACCAACCCGCCGCAGACCATGGTGCTCCGCTTCACCTACACCGCCTCCTCGCCCGGCCAGGCCGCGAAGCGCGCCAACGCCATGACCGACGCCTACCTGCTCAAGCGGCAGGAGTCCCTCGACGTCACCCGCGACAAGATGGTCAAGGGCTACCAGGAGCAGCGCGACCCCGTCGCCAAGAACCTCGACGAACTGGTCAAGCAGATCAACGCGATGCCGGCCGGTACGGCGCGCGACGCCGCGTACAACTCCAAGACCGACCTCCAGGGCAAGGTCAACTCCCTCAACAGCAACATCGCCAAGCTCCAGGCCCTGGACATGACCCCGGGCCGGGTCACCAGCGCCGCCACCCCGCCGAGCCACGCGGACGGCCCCGGCATCCCGATGTCGCTCGCGCTCGGCGCTGCCGTGGGCCTCGCGCTCGGCCTGCTCGCCGCCTGGGTCCGGCTCGTCTTCGACCCCGCCCCGCGCTCCGAGGGCGACGTCGCCCGGGCCCTGCGCGCCCCCGTGCTCGGCTCGCTGCCGCGGGACAAGAGCGCCGGCGGTCCGCTGCTCGCGGCGGGCGAGGAGGACCCGCGGCTCGCCGAGGAGTTCCGCTCGGTCGCCTTCCGGCTCGCCTACGACTCCCGCTTCGCCGACCGGCGCCGGCTGCTCGTGGTCGCCCCGCGCGGCAGCAGCGAGATCGCCGCCGCCGTGGCCGTGAACCTGGCCGCCTCCTTCGCGGAGACCGGCAAGGACGTCCTGCTCATCGAGGCCGACCTGCGCACGCCGGTGCTGGCCAGCCAGCTGCCCACCGACGCGGGCGGACGGCCGCGGTGGAGCCGTACGGCGGGGGCCGCGGGGCACGAGGGCCCGGCGGCCGGCGCCCCCGGCGGCGAGTCCGACTGGCCGGACGGGCGCCAGCTCGTCGTGGACGCCGGGGAGTCCGGCGCCTTCGACCTGATCCCCGGCGACCGGGTCCGCAACGTGGCACGGGCGCTGACCTCGCCGCGCGCCACCCGGCTGATCTCCGAGGCCGACTCCCCCAACTCCACCGTCGTGGTGCTCGCCCCGCCGGTGCTCTCGTACGCAGACGCGCTCGCGCTCGTCGACCGCGTCGACGGCGTCCTCGTCGTCTGCGACCCGCGCGCCGTCCACCGCACCGACCTGTCCCGGATCCGCGAGCTGATCACCGGCGCCGGGGGCACCGTGCTGGGTGCGGTGGTGCACGGGCCGCTGCCGGACGGGAAGCCGGGCCGCGGCAAGGCCAGGAGCAAGGGCGGGGGCGGAGCCGCCGCCCCGGCGCCGGTGGCAGAGCAGCCGGATGTGCACCGTCCGGTCCCGCCGCCGCAGCAGCACATACCGGGTGACGGCACCGACACCGTCGCGCTGCGCACGGTCCGCACGGGCCGCAGGTGAGCCGGCGCGGTCTCGCCGCCGTCGCCTCGGTCCTGGACCAGGCCGCCTCCAGCGCCACCAACATCCTGGTGCTGGTGCTGGCCGCCCGGCTGTCCACGGCGGCCGGGTTCGCCGACTTCTCGATGGTGTACGTGGCCTTCAGCGTGCTGCTCGGGCTGAACATCGCGTACGTCGGCCAGACGGTGGTGCTGGAGAAGGACGGGGCCCGGCTGGGCGGCGTGTGCCGCTCGGCGCTCGCCTTCACCGCGGCCGCCTCCGCGGTCGCCGGGGCCGGCCTGGCCGTCGTCGGCCTGGTCCTGCCCGGGGCCGGCGGATGGGCCTTCCTCGCGCTGGGGCTCGTACTGCCGCCGGTGCTCGTCCAGGACGGGCTGCGGTACTGCTTCTCCGCGCTGCGCCGGCCCGAGCGGGCGCTGGCCGCCGACGCGCTGCGGCTCGCGTGCGGGGTCGCTGCGCTCGCCGTGCAGCCCCAAGGGGCCGCGCCCGGGCGGCTGGTGCTGGTGTGGGGGCTCTCCGCGGTGCCCGCGATCGCGCTGGGCCTGGTGCTGCTGCGGCCGTACACGGCCGGAGCGCGGGCCGAGCTGGGGCCGTACCTGCGGCGGGGGCACCTCGGGCAGCGGTTCGTGGTGGAGTTCGCCGTCGGCAACGGCTCCAGCCAGCTGGCCGTGCTCGGGCTCGGCGTCTTCGCGACGCCCCTCGCGGTCGGTGCGCTGCGCGGTGCGACCACGGTGTTCGGGCCGCTGAACGTGCTATTCAACTCCGCAAACGCGTTCGGGCCGCCGGTGGTGGGGCGGGCCGGCGGCAAGCGGGGGGTCGTCCGGCTGACGGCCGCGATGGGCGCGGCGCTGGCGGTGGTCGGCGGGACGTGGGCGGCGGTGCTGTACGCGCTGCCGGCCGGCGCGGGCCGGGCCCTGCTGGGGGACACCTGGGAGGCCGTGACGGCGCTGCTGCCGGCCACGGGGGCGCAGTACGCGGTGATGGGCCTGGGCACCTGCGCCCTGCTCACCCTGCGGGTGCTGGCCCCGAAGGCCACCCTCTCCCTCCAACTCGCCTTCTCGCTGCTCTCGGTGGCCTTCCTGCTGGGCGGCTACGCCCTGTGCGGTGTCGGGGGCGCGGCCTGGGGCCTGGCCCTGGGCTCGGCCCTGAAGGCCGCCGCCGCCTGGACCCGCGTGGCCCGCCTCCCTGCTCCCGCGCAGCAGCCCGCGGTCTGAGGCCCCGCTGCGCCGAGCCCTCCCCGCCCCGCCCTTCTCCGCATACCGGAGCCTGCGGCCCCGGCCCCCTCGCCTCGAACGCCGGCGGGGCTGGAATCCCGACGGGCCCTCCTCGAAGTCACGGCGCTCACGAATACGCTCGGTTGTTCGACGGAAACCTGGACGACGCGGGGAGAGTGTTGCGGTGAATGACACGAGGAACGTGAGCCGGCAGCGCGGCGGAGGCGCCTCTCATCGGATCGGCGCCGTCGTGTGCGCCCTCTTTCTGGCTTCGGGCAACCTGGCGACCGGCTATCTGGCCCTGCTCGCCTATGCGGCGGAACCAGCGGGTCCCTGGGACAGTGAGACCGTCGCCCACTCCGGCTTCGCGGCCGGCCTGGCGCTCGCCCTGGCCTTCGTGACCGCCGTACTCACGTGGGTGTCCGTGAAGGCTGAGTGGCTGGACAGGTGGTGGTTCACCGTGCCTGCGGTGCCGGCCCTTGCCGCGCTCCTGCGTCTGACTCTGCTCGCGCCTGCCCTTTGAGGGCCGAGCCGGCCTGCGTCCCACAGTGGGTGGGGCCACCCCTCGGACGCCGCCGGGCCCATTCAGCCCCGCCGGCGATTGATCCCCGCCGGCGTTTGAGGCGCGGGGGCGCGGGGCGGAGCCGCCCCAGCGGAGCGTACCCGCCCCGCGGCCCGGGCGGGGTCAGCGGAGGGTGGTGGAGGTGTCCGTGCGGTGGGTGGCTATCAGGGCCAGGCAGAGGGCGGCTATCGCCACGCGGCCGGAGGCCTGGAGCAGCGGGCCGCGCAGGAGGATGAACGAGTAGCCGGCCACCAGCGGGACGACCACCGAGATCAGGCTGCCGGGAGGCGAGCGGCGGGTGGCGCGCTTGGCGTAGCGGCGGTCGACGCGGGCCGACGCGTAGCCGATGGCCAGGAGGCCGGCCCCCATGCCCAGCGGGCCGAAGTCGAGCCACAGTTCGGCCCAGACCGGGGACGAGAGGTTGGTGTTGACCGTGCCCATCCACTGGCCCACCATCACGCCCGTGTCCCGCGGCTTGCCCGGCCATACCGAGCGCGGCACCGCGAAGAGCACGGATCCGGCCAGCTGGCGGCCGTAGAAGTGGCCGGGGCCGGAGTTCGAGAAGGTGATGGTGTTGGCGAACATGCCGATCTGGTCGTAGTCCTTCAGAGCCAGCGGCTCCAGGAACGACGTGGTCTCCACCGGCTTGTAGTTCTTCTCGTCGTAGCGGAAGCGGTCCGCGAAGGGGAAGACGAGCAGCGCGACCACCACGGCCATCGACAGGGCCACCCGGTACATCGCCGCGCTCACCGGGAAGACGGTGAACAGCATCGCGAACATGACCGTCAGGAACCAGTAGCGGGGGTTCGAGATCGGGTTGTTGACCACCAGGTTCAGCCCGCACAGCGCCGCCCACGTGAGCAGGATCGACACCTTGCGCCGGGCGTACTTCGAGGTGATCAGCCACCGTGTGTACAGCAGCCAGGCGAGCAGCGCCGGCACGGTGCCGAAGCCGCGCAGGAGGGCCTGGCCGGCCTGGCCGTCGCCGTTGGAGACGCCCGCCTCCTGGATGCCCGCGATGATCTCCTGCCGGCTGGAGAAGAACACCGCCGGGCCGCCGAGCTTCACGATGAACGCCGCGCTGCACAAGAAGGCCAGCACCGTGAGGAGTTGCAGGCGGCGCCGGTGCGCCATGACGGGCCGGCGCTCCTTGCGGGAGCCCCCGGCGCGCCCGGCCGGCCGGTGGCGGGCCAGCAGCACGCCGACGTCGTACGCGGTGCAGCCGAGCAGGACCAGCCCGATGGCGACGGTGAGGTCGGAGCGGGGGCCGACCACCGGGGTCGGGACCCGCCCCAACACGGCCTGGGCGAGCGGGGCGACGCCCATCGCCATGTAGACGAACAGCCAGAAGGACCCCTGCAGGAGTTTGCGGCGGCTGGTCAGCACCATCGCGGAGAGCCGGGCGCCCGCGTACATGGTGAGCAGCAGCTGCAGCCAGAAGGCGGCGTCGCGCTGGCCGTCGCCGGACTGGCCGGCGACGAACAGCGGCAGGAAGACGGTGAATCCGAGGATCAGCGGGACGGACAGGGCCCGCGAGAGCAGGGTGCGCGGGGTGGTGACCCGGCCCCAGCGGTCGGGGTCGTCGCCGTCGGGCAGTTCGGGCCGGAAGGCGGCGGCGAGGGGTTTGCGTATGTCCGTTGCCACTGCAGCCCCCACCCCTGTGCCTGATCCGCGCGCAGTCTAGTCTGAGCGGGCGGCCCCCGGGGAGGCGCGGCCGGGGGCGAACGACGAGGGGCGAGCGAGCGTTGCGTGATCTTCCTTCCTTCACGCTGGCCGGGTACGACAAGGGGCGCGGACTGCTGATGCAGGCGCTCTGGTTCGCGGTGATGAACACGCTCTTCATGGCGTGGTTCTGCCCGGCCCGGCTGCGGGTGGCGCTGCTGCGGGCGTTCGGCGCGCGGATCGGCGAGGGCGTGCTGATCCGGCACCGGGTGCGGGTGTTGTGGCCGTGGAAGCTGACCGTCGGCGACCACACGTGGATCGGCGAGGGCGCCTGGCTGCTGAACCTGGAGCCGGTGACCATCGGTTCCCACGTGTGCATCTCGCAGGAGGCCATGCTGTGCACGGGCTCCCACGACCACCGGGCCGCCGACTTCCGCTACCGCAACGCCCCGGTCACCGTCGAGGACGGGGCGTGGGTGGCGGCCCGGGCGACGGTGCTGGCCGGGGTGACGGTGGGCCGGTGCGCGGTGGCGGGCGCCGGCGCCGTGGTCCACAGAAACCTTCCTGCACTGACCCTGCAGACCATGGACGGGCAGCGCCGCCCCGTCGAGGAGCCCACGTGAGAGTCCTGCACGCGGTCACGCTGCACTCCCCCTCGCACGCGTTCGGCGGGCCGGTGCGGGTCGCGCTCAACCTGGCGAAGGGGCTGCGGGCCCGCGGCCACGAGGCGGGCCTGCTGGCCCTCGGGGAGGGCTTCGGCGAGCCGTGGCCGACCTCCGTCGAAGGGGTCCCGGCGAAGCTGTTCCCGGCCCGCCGGCTGCTCCCTCTGGGCTTCAGCGGCATCACCTCGCCGGCCCTGCTGGCCTCGGCGGGCCGGCTCGTACGGGAGGCGGACGTGGTCCACGTCCACCTGGCCCGGGACTTGGTGACCCTGCCGGTGGCCCTGGCCGCGCTGCGGGCCGGCCGGCCCCTGGTGCTCCAGACCCACGGCATGGTGGACCCCAGCGAGAAGCTGCTGGCCAAGGTGCTCGACGCGGTGGCCGTACGCCGGCTGCTGCGCGGCGCGGACCGCGTGCTGTACCTGACGCCGCACGAGCGCGAGGGCCTCGACGCCGTCGTGGGCGCCCCGCTGCCGGGGGCGGTCCGGCTGGTCAACGGCACCCCGGCGGTGGAGGGCGGGCGCCCGGACGTGGCCGGCCCGCCGCGGATCCTGTACTCGGCGCGGCTCCAGGCCCGCAAGCGCCCGGTGGACTTCGTGGACGCGGCCCCGGCGGTCCTGGCGGCGCACCCGGACGCGCAGTTCGTGGTGGCCGGGCCCGACGAGGGCGAACGGGCCGCGGTCCTGGCCCGGATCGCGGAACTGGGGCTGGCGGACCGCTTCACCGTCCCCGGCCCCCTGTCGGGCGACGGGGTGCAGGAGGAGCTGCGGCGGGCCCACGTGTACGTACTGCCGTCGGTGGACGAGCCGTTCCCGATGTCGGTGCTGGAGGCCCTCGCGGTGGGCGTGCCGTCGGTGGTGACCCACTCCAACGGCCTGGCCCGGGACATCGCCGCCGCCGGGGCCGGCCGGGCCGTCGAGCCGGGGGCGGCGGGGGTGGCCGCGGCCGTCCTGGAGCTGCTGGACCCCAAGGCCAACGCGGCCGCGTCCGAGGCGGCGCGCGCCCTGGCCGCGCAGTCCTTCTCGATGGACGCCGTCCTCGACACCCTGCTGCCCGTCTACGAGGCGGCCCTGCGCCGCTGAACCGGCCGCTGTCAGTGGGCCGCCGTAGCCTCGGTGCATGGGGATCTACGTGGTCGACGTGGCGGCCGAGGACTGGGCCGACGGCGAGGTCTGCGCGCCGCTCGCCGCCGCGCTCGGGGAGGAGCTGGCCCGGCGGGGGCTCGGCGGGTTCACGCCGCCGGCGCGGCAGGCCGCCCGGGGTGGGGACCGGCCGGTCCTCCGGTCCGGGTGGTCCGCGCCGTTCGGGCGGCTCGGCTGCCCCGTCGCCCGGCCCGAGGCGCCTGGGGCTGCCGAAGCGTTCGAGGAGAAGGTGAACCGGCCGTACGACGCCTTCGAGGCGCTGTGCCGGGACCAGGCCGACGGGCAGCAGTGCCACGACGCCCTGCTCGACTGGGATGTGCTGATACCCGTCGACTTCGACGGCGTGCTCGTCCTGCCCGTGTCCGCCGTGCTCGGCGGGGACCCGGCCCGGGTCCGCAGCGCACACCGCGCCGCCGAGGCGGGCCGGCGGCTGGCCGCCGTGATCGGCCTGCCGGACGCGGTGCCCCGGGACGGCGGCAACCTCGCCCTCACGAACTGGTTCTCCGGGCCGGCCGTGCGGGAGGCCGCGCAGCGGTGGCCGGGGGCGTGGCGGGAGCAGCCGGACGCGGCGTACTTCACCGCGCTGTACCTGGGCGCCGCCGAGCACGCCCTGCGCCGCGGCTGCGCCATCGCGTACAGCTGATGCCGCGGCGCGGCCGCCTCCCGCTGCGCGGAGCCGTTCCCCTCCCCGCCCCTTCCCGAAACCGGGGCTCCGCCCCCGGACCCCGTCCGCCTCAAGCGCCGGCGGGGCTGGGTGAGGCGCGGCTCAAAGATCGGGGCTCCGCCCCGGACCCCGCGCCTCACACGTCGGCGAGGCTGAAGGATGCCGGCGGGGCCGTATGCGGAACGCCCCCGGCGGCGGGGCGGCCGTCGGGGGCGTTCTGGGGTCGGGGTTACGCCGGGAGCCAGGCGTAGCAGCCCGTGGAGGTGAAGTCCGTGGTGCCTGCGGGGATCGTGGCCGTGATCTTGTCGCCCGGCTTCGGCGGGGATTCCGGGCCCGAGGCCAGGACTGCGCCGTCCTTGCCCTTGGCCTCCCACGTACAGGCGGGGCTCTGGGTCAGCGCCCGGTAGGTGCCCGGGGCGGGGGCCGGGCGGGGGCCGTCGGGGAACCCCTTCGCCGCCGCGTCCAGGATCGGCTTCTGCTCCGGGCACAGGTACGGGACGGCGTCCTTCGCGCCCGGGATCTCCCCGGCGATGACGGCCCCCGTGGCCGCGTCCTTGTCCCGCTTGGCGGTGCGCTCCACCCGCTGGCAGGACTCCTGCCCGGTCTGCAGGACCGCCGCCGGGTCCATCTTCTCCGGGACCCGCCCGCTGAGGTACTGCTTCTCGTTCGGCTTGAAGCTGCCCGTCTTCGGGGTGAGCTTCGCGTCCGGGAGGACGGGGCCGGTCGGCTTCGCCGCGGGCGCCGTGGGCGCCGCGGTGGCGTCCGCCGGGTCCGGGGCCGAGGACGAGGCCGGCGGCTTCGGCTTGGCGGCGGCGGCGGACGGGCCGCCGCCCGAGCTGCAGGCGGTGAGGGTCAGGGCTGCGGCCAGCAGGACAGCAGCCGCGGCGGGGCGTCGGTACATCAGTGGGGCTCCCGTACGGGCCGGTGGGGTGACGGCGGTGCGGGGCCCGGCCCGGTCCGGGCGGCCGGGCCCCGCAGTGCCGTCGGGCGGTTACTTCGGGCCGAAGGTGAGGACGAGCTGCGGGGCCGCGTCCGCCGCCGTCGCCTCCGCGGACCAGATCCACAGCGGGTCGGTGCCCGTGCTGGTCAGGGCCATGCTGTAGCTCCCGCCCAGGACCGCGGAGAGCGCGGCCGTGTCGAGCTGGGTGCTCTGGACCGCCGAGCCGTCCGGGATGGCCGCGAACGTGCCGAGCGGCGTGGTGCCCAGCGTCGGCTTGGTGGTGAAGGACGTGGCCGTACCGCTCCAGGTGCCGGTGACCGGGACCACGGACACGGTGTCGGCGGTGCCGGCGCCCGTCTGGGTGGTGGTCTTGACCTGGAGGGCGACGGACTTCAGGACCTGGCCGGCCGGCGCGGCCGGCAGGTCGAAGCGCAGGTACGTCTCGTACGCCGGGTTGCCGCGGACCGCGAGCGAGGTGGTGGCGCCGTTGGCGGCGCTCGGGGCGCCCTGGTTGACGTAGGTGTCCTCGGTCGCGGAAACCTTGGAGACCGTGTCGGCGGGGGCCTTGGCCAGGTCGAAGTGGTTCTTGACCTGGGCCGCGGTCAGCGCCTTGCCGTAGACGGCGGTCTCGTCGATCTGCCCGGCGAAGAAGTTGCTGGTGGGCTTGGTCGGCCAGGTGCTGAGGTTGTCGCCGCCGACGTGCCAGTAGCCCGCGTACGACGCCGAGTCGGTGTAGCCGGCCGTGCCCTTGCTCTGGCCGTCGACGTACAGCGCCATGCCGGCCGGGCCCTGGGTGGCGACGACGTGGTGCCACTTGTTGTCGTTGTACGTGTCGAGCAGGCCCGTGGAGACGGTCCGGGTCGAGCCGTTGTACACGCCGAACACCAGACGGCCGGTGTTGGTCATGTAGATCTGCTTGTCGTACGAGGTGCTGTTGCGCGTGGTGTTGTTGCCGAAGCCGACCAGCTTGCCGCCGCGCGTGGTGTTCGTCTTGAACCAGGTCTCGATGGTGTAGCTGCTGCTCACCGTCTGGCGGTGGTCGCTGTAGACCTGCTGGCTGGTGCCGTTGAAGCCCATGGCCGTGCTGGCGCCGGTGACCGCGCCGGGCGTCTGGCGCAGCGCCGGGGCGTTCACCTGGACGCCACTGGTGTTGCCGCCGTCCGAAGAGTCGGCCACGTACGGGCTGGAGGTGTCGTCGTAGCGCCAGTACAGCTGGGCGCCGTCCGCGCGGACCTGGTTCGGGTACGCCTGCGCCGAGGCCGGCACCGTCACGGAGGCGGTGGCCGACAGGGCGCTGGTGTTGCCCGCGCCGTCGGTGGCCGTCACCCGGTAGGTGTAGGTCTGGCCGGCCTTGACCGTGGTGTCGGTCCAGGAGGCCTGCGGACGCTCGAACTCCAGGGAGTCGGCGGTCATCGTCTGGATCGGCGTGGACGAGCCGTTGCGGTAGATGCGGTACGTCAGCTTGCTGTCGTCCGCGTCGTAGCTGGTGCGCCAGCGCACCTGGACCTCGCCGGGCTTGACGCTGGCGGCGCTGGCGACCGGGGTGGTCGGGGCGCCGACGTCGCCGCTGGAGGCGAAGCGGGTCAGGGCCTGCTGCTCGACGCCGTTGACGGTGGTGAACTCACCGCCGACCCACATGTACTTCGTGTCGCCCTTCTCCGCGACGGCCATGACGCGCGGGCCGATGCCCTCGCCGAGGCCGTCGTTGGTGTCGGGGAACCAGCCGAGCTTGCGCGGGCCGCGCACGAAGCCGTCCACGGGGGCGGGGGCGGCGCCGGTGTGGTCGGTCGGCTGCGCCAGCAGGTGGTGGCGCTTGCCGTCGGGGTACTCCAGCTCGGTGGAGCAGTCGTGCGCGTGCGAGGAGCTGTAGAGCACCCCGTCGTACGGCAGGACGAACTGGGTGGCGCCGAGGCAGCGGTCGCGCCACTTCTCGGTGAAGTCGCTCAGGCGCAGGCCGATGCGGCCGTCGAAGACGCCGCCGCCGGAGCCCTCGTTGGCCGTGTAGAAGCCATCGGCGTCGGTGGCGATCGACTTGACGACCGAGTTCGACGGGATGGTGGCGTAGGTTTTGGCGACCTTGCCGGTGGCGGCGTCCACCACGGCGAGCGCGTGGGTGTTGGAGCCGTTGACGGAGAAGAAGTCGCCGCCGAGCAGGACGTTCTTGCCGTCCGGGGTGAGCGTGACCGCGCGGCCCGGCTCGTCGGCGTTGGCGGTGAAGGGCTTGACCGCGCCGGTGGCGGCGTCGACCGCGGCGAACCGTTCGCGGGTCTGGCCCTCGACGGTGCCGAAGTCGCCGGCCGCGTACAGGGTGTCGTCGGAGACGGCGAGCGCCCGTACGGTGGCGGGGAAGGCCGGGTGGAAGGAGGCCTTGGGGGTGCAGCTCTCGATGTCGATCGCGGCGACGCTGGAGACCGGGGTGCCGTTGACGGCGCCGAAGTAGCCGCCTGCGTAGAGGGTCTTCTTGTCCTTCGACACGGCCAGCGCGCGCACGGTGGCGGTGCCGTCGCCGATGGTGAAGGCGAGCTTGCACGCCGTCGGGTTGCCCGTCGCGGCGTCGAGCGCGACGAAGTTGACCGCCTCCTGCTCGGTGCCGGATCCGCCGGCCGGCGGGCGGACCGCCGAGAACGTGCCGCCCGCGAAGACGGTCCCGCCCGCCTGGGCCATCGCCCAGACGACCCCGTTGGGCTGCCAGGTGGGCAGGCTGTCGGCGGTGAACGCCACGGGCGGGGTGATGGCGGAGGCCTGCGGCATCAGCACCACGCCCAGCCCGGTGCCCGCACCGGCCAGTGACAGGACGAGGGCAGCTGTCAGCCCTCTGGATCTACGCATGAACCCCCCAGGGCTGTCGCCCGGTTCTGATGGCTGGAACTATCCGAACAGCCATATGTACTGGCGCGCAGACTACGGCTCACGCGAAGCCCGGTCACCTCCCCCGTCCCCGGCAGGGAGGGCGCACTGCGGACATACGGCAGGTTTGACCCGGTCACGCACGCGAAGACCTGTGACGATGACCGGGGCACGGCAAATCGTAGGCGAAATATAAGGCCTCAGCGGTCGATACGGACGGTTGCACCGGCCAGTTGGTCCTCGACCTGGCGGATGTCGGCGTCGACCATGATCCGGGCCAGCTCGGCCACCAACACCGTCGGCTTCCAGCCAAGCAGCTCCTGTGCCTTGGAGGCGT
The DNA here is from genome assembly GCF_040636955.1 of Streptomyces sp. NPDC032472. Taxonomy (NCBI): domain Bacteria; kingdom Bacillati; phylum Actinomycetota; class Actinomycetes; order Kitasatosporales; family Streptomycetaceae; genus Streptomyces; species Streptomyces sp. NPDC032472. Next base: position 69,096 of record NZ_JBEZVK010000001.1, on the reverse strand, counting down.
CGCCGATGAGGGCGTCGACCTCGCTGGGGCGCTCGTACTTGGCGTCGTAGCGCACGTGCTCGGTCCAGTCCAGGCCCGCGTGGGCGAAGGAGGACTCGACGAACTCGCGCACGGTGGCGGCGACGCCGGTGGCGACGACGTAGTCCGTCGGCTCGTCCTGCTGGAGCATCCGCCACATGGCGTCCACGTACTCGGGCGCGTAGCCCCAGTCGCGGACGGCGTCGAGGTTGCCGAGGTAGAGGTGCTCCTGGAGGCCGGCCTTGATCCGGGCGACCGCGCGGGTGATCTTGCGGGTCACGAAGGTCTCGCCGCGGCGCGGGGACTCGTGGTTGAACAGGATCCCGTTGACGGCGAACATGTCGTACGCCTCGCGGTAGTTGACCGTGGTCCAGTACGCGAAGACCTTCGCGGCGCCGTACGGGCTGCGCGGGTGGAACGGGGTGTCCTCGTTCTGCGGGGGCGGGGTGGAGCCGAACATCTCCGAGGACGAGGCCTGGTAGATACGGGTGTTCACACCGCTCGCCCGGATGGCCTCCAGCAGCCGCAGCGCGCCGAGGCCGGTCACGTCGCCCGTGTAGAGGGGGGCGTCGAAGGAGACGCGCACGTGCGACTGGGCGCCCAGGTTGTAGACCTCGTCGGGCTGTATCTCCCGGAGCAGGTTCACGAGCGCGACGCCGTCGGACAGGTCGGCGTGGTGCAGGACGAAGGACCGGTTGGCCGTGTGCGGGTCCTGGTAGATGTGGTCGATCCGCTCGGTGTTGAAGCTGGAGGACCGCCGCACGAGCCCGTGCACCGTGTAGCCCTTGGACAGCAGGAGCTCGGAGAGGTAGGAGCCGTCCTGCCCGGTGACGCCGGTGATCAGTGCGGTCTTGCCCATGTGGGGTCCCCCTGGATTTCGTTGCGGTGTGCGGTTCTTGGGGCTGCCGCGGCCCGTGGTCTGCGGTCCGCCCCCGCCCGGCCGGCCGAGCGCCGGGCCGCGCGGACCCGGCCCGGAGGGCTGGATGCGTACCGTACACGCGATCGGCCGTGCGGCACCGGTGCGGGGCGTCGCACCTCGCCCCCGTGCGGCGGCGGCGGGCTGGCATCATCGGCGGTATGACAAGTTCGCTGCCGCTGCTGCCCCCGAACGCCCGCGTCTTCGTCGCGGGCCACCGCGGCCTCGTGGGGTCCGCGGTCGCCCGCCGCCTGACCGCCGACGGGCACGAGGTGCTCACCCGGGGCCGCGCCGACCTCGACCTGCGCGACGCCGCCGCGACCGGGGCGTACCTGAGGGACGTCCGCCCCGACGCCGTGGTGCTGGCCGCCGCCAAGGTCGGCGGGATCATGGCCAACAGCACGTATCCGGTGCAGTTCCTGGAGGACAACCTCAAGATCCAGCTCAGCGTCATCGGCGGCGCGCACGCCGCCGGGGTCGGCCGGCTGCTGTTCCTCGGCTCCTCCTGCATCTACCCCAAGCACGCGCCGCAGCCCATCACCGAGGACGCCCTGCTGACCGGACCGCTGGAGCCGACCAACGAGGCGTACGCGCTGGCGAAGATCGCCGGCATCGTCCAGGTCCAGTCGTACCGCAAGCAGTACGGGGCCTCGTACATCTCGGCGATGCCCACGAACCTCTACGGCCCGGGCGACAACTTCGACCTCGAGTCCTCGCACGTGCTGCCCGCGCTGATCCGGCGCTTCCACGAGGCGGCCGCCGAGGGGCGCGAGGAGGTCACCCTGTGGGGCAGCGGCACCCCGCGCCGCGAGTTCCTGCACGTGGACGACCTGGCGGACGCCTGCGCGGTGCTCCTGAACGGCTACGACGGCGACGAGCCGGTCAACATCGGCTGCGGCGAGGACCTGACGATCCGGGAGCTGGCCGAGACCGTCGCCGAGGTGACCGGCTTCGCGGGGCGCCTGGCCTGGGACACCTCCAAGCCGGACGGCACCCCGCGCAAGCTCCTGGACGTCGGCCGCCTCACCGCGCTGGGCTGGAAGCCGCGGATCGCACTGCGGGACGGCATCGCCGCCACCTACCGGTGGTGGCGCGAGCAGGGCTGAGCGCGGGGCGGGACGCACCGGGCGGTGGCCCTCAGTACGCTCCGCGTCCGTCGACGACGGCGCGGATCGTACGGCCCATGACGTCCATGTCGCTGGTGAAGGACCAGTTGTCGACGTACTGCAGGTCGAGCTGGATCGTCTCGTCCCAGGACAGGTCGGAGCGGCCGCTGATCTGCCACAGCCCGGTCATGCCCGGCCGGACGGTGAGCCGGCGCAGCTCGACCTCGTCGTAGCGGGCCACCTCCTCCGGCAGCGGCGGGCGGGGCCCGACCAGCGACATGTGCCCCGTCAGCACGTTGAGCAGTTGGGGCAGTTCGTCCAGGGAGGTGCGGCGCAGGAGCCGGCCGACCCGGGTCACCCGGGGGTCGCGCCGGATCTTGAACATCAGGCCGTCGTTCTCGTTGGCCCCGGTGAGCTCGTCCTTGAGCCGGTCCGCGTCGACGACCATGGTGCGGAACTTCCACATGGTGAACGGGGTGCCGTCGCGGCCGATGCGCTGCTGGCGGTAGAACGCCGGGCCGCGGGAGCCGAAGCGGATGGCGAGCACGATCGCGAGGAAGAGCGGGGAGAGCAGCAGCAGTCCGAGGGCGGCTCCGACGCGGTCCAGGGCGGACTTGAGCACGGTTTGGACGCCGCGGCTGACCGGCGGCGCCACGCGCAGGACGGCGAGCCCGCCCGCGGAGAGGGTCTCCAGGCGCTTGACGGAGACCTCCACCAGGCCGGGGAAGACGGCCAGGTCCAGTCCCGCGTCGTGCAGCGCCCAGGCCACCCGGCGCAGCCGCTCCCCCGCGAGCCGCGCGCCGGGCGCCACGAGGACGAGGTCGGCGTGGTGGCTGCGGACGGCGCCGAGCACGGCGTCGGTGTCGGCGGCCGGGGCATCGGGCGCCTCGGCGTCGAGCCGGGCCGCGACGGGCACGCCGCTGTCGAGGGGGCCGGCGCCGACCGGGACGACGCCGACGACGACGTACGGGTGGTCGGTGCGCGCGGCGAGGTGGGAGATGACGGATCCGGCGGCCGCGGGCTCCCCTATCACCAGCACCCGGCTGACGGCCTGGGCCTCGCGGCGGGCTGCGGAGAGGTGGCGGTAGGTCAGTTTGTGGCAGGCCACGGTGATGAGCAGGGCGGGCACGAGGGCGCCGAGGGCGGCCAGCCGTGGCGTGCTCTCGCCGGTGACCACGCGGGCGACGGCCAGGACACCGATCAGAATCAGCCAGTCGTGGAGGACGGGGAGCACCCCGCGGGACTCGCCGAGCGCCCGGTTCGCGTAGCGGCGGCGCACGGTCTGCACACCGGTCCACGCCAGGGCGGCGCCGAGGGCGCAGTACAACGGCCGGACCTGCTGCGCCGCCTGGAAGACGAGCCCCACGGGAACGGCTGCGCCTAGGATGTCGGCGGCGACGGCGGCGGGCAGGTACCAGCGGGCTTTGTCGCCGATTCGCCGCACCGGGGCAGCAGCAGGCTCAGCCGCCGCTCCGGCCACTCTTTGCGCAGGAAAATGGACATGCCTCATGGGCCCCCCTGGCACGTGGTCATGTGACGGTGGCGCATGCCCGTGGCTTCCCCTGGCCCGGGCGGATGGCGCACCGGGAAACAGTACGACAAACAGACTTACGCCATGTACCGATTGCCGGAACGGGTGCTCCTGTTACTCAGGCGTTAGCAACCGGTGTCAGCTGTTCCGGATTTGGCCGGCGGACCCTCCCACGCGAAGGTGAATGGTTCGGATACCGGATACGTCTGCACGGTCAACGAACCCTTTCCGGCCAATCTTTTGACGCGGCCCTGACATCGCAGCCGACAGGTGGCACTCTTCGATCCGTTCATCGCACCAGCCCTGCTCTGCCCGGAGGCCCACCCAGCCGTCCGGAACCCCCCTTGCAGAAGGAGTCTGCGTTGAGTCCCACCCCCCACAGGCGTGCCCAGGCGGCCGGCGCACTCGTCGCCGCGGCCGCGCTGCTCGCCGTCGGCATCCAGGCCGGCACCGCCTCCGCCGACGCCACCGCGTCGCAGGGCCTGACCTCCGCCAAGTCCAACCCGGGCGCGGCGCCGTACCAGCTGAGCCCCTCCGAGCGTGCGACGCTCATCACCGAGGCGAACTCGACGACCGCCGCAGCGGCCAAGGCGCTCGGCCTCGGCGGCCAGGAGAAGCTCGTCGTGCGCGACGTGGTCAAGGACGCGGACGGCACCACGCACACCACGTACGAGCGGACCTACGCCGGCCTGCCCGTACTCGGCGGCGACCTGACGGTCCACGCCAAGGGCGGCGTGACCAAGAGCGTCACCAAGGCCACCCAGCACGAGATCAAGGTCGCCGACACCGACGCCTCGGTCACCGCGGCCTCGGCCGAGGGCCAGGCGGTCTCCGCGGCGAACGACGCCGGCTCCAAGCAGTCCAAGCCCGCCAAGGGCGCCCGCAAGGTGATCTGGGCGGCCGAGGGCGCGCCCGTCCTCGCCTACGAGACCGTCGTGAGCGGCCTCCAGGACGACGGCACCCCGAGCGAGCTGCACGTGGTCACCAACGCCAAGACCGGCGCGAAGATCACCCAGTGGCAGGCCATCGAGACCGGCACCGGCAACACCATGTACAGCGGCCAGGTCCAGATGGGCACCTCCGGCTCGGGCAGCAGCTTCACGCTGACCGACGCCGGCCGCGGCGGCCACAAGACGTACAACCTCAACGGAGGTTCCTCCGGCACCGGCACGCTGTTCACCAACAGCACCGACGTCTGGGGCAACGGCAGCGCCTCCAACAAGGAGACCGCCGGCGCGGACGCCCACTACGGCGCCCAGCTGACGTGGGACTACTACAAGAACGTCCACGGCCGCAACGGCCTGCGCAACGACGGCGTGGCCCCCTACAGTCGGGTCCACTACGGCAACGCCTACGTCAACGCGTTCTGGGACGACTCCTGCTTCTGCATGACGTACGGCGACGGCACGAGCAACACGCACCCGCTGACATCCATCGACGTGGCCGCCCACGAGATGACGCACGGCCTGACCTCGGTCACCGGCAACATGACCTACAGCGGTGAGCCCGGCGGCCTGAACGAGGCGACCTCCGACATCATGGCGGCGGCCGTCGAGTTCTACGCCAACAACCCGCAGGACGTCGGCGACTACCTCGTCGGCGAGAAGATCGACATCAACGGCGACGGCACCCCGCTGCGCTACATGGACAAGCCGAGCAAGGACGGCGGGTCGAAGGACTCGTGGTACTCCGGCATCGGCAACGTCGACGTCCACTACTCCTCGGGCCCGGCCAACCACTGGTTCTACCTGGCCTCCGAGGGCTCCGGCGCCAAGGTCATCAACGGCGTGAGCTACAACTCGCCGACCTCCGACGGCCTGCCGGTCACCGGGATAGGCCGCGACGCCGCCGCAAAGATCTGGTTCCGCGCGCTGACGGTGGGCTACTTCAAGTCCAACACCAACTACGCGGCCGCCCGTACGGCGACCCTCCAGGCCGCCGCCGACCTGTACGGCGCCGGCTCGGCCACGTACAACAACGCGGCGAACGCGTGGGCGGCCATCGCCGTCGGCCCGCGCATCAACGACGGCGTCACGGTCACCCAGATCGCCAACCAGACCACCAAGGTCAACACCGCGGTGAGCCTGCAGGTCCAGGCGACCAGCACCAACCCGGGCGCCCTGAGCTACGCGGCGAGCGGCCTGCCGGCCGGCCTGTCCATCAACTCCTCGACGGGCCTGATCTCGGGCACGCCGACCACCACGGGCACGTCCAACGTGACCGTGACGGTGACCGACTCCGCCGGCAAGTCCGGTACCTCGTCCTTCACCTGGACGGTCAGCACCAACGAGCAGAACGTGTTCGAGAACACGAACGACTACACGATCAACGACAACTCCACCGTCGAGTCGCCGATCACCGTGTCGCGTTCGGGCAACGCCCCGAGCACCCTCAAGGTGGACGTGAACATCGTCCACACCTACGTCGGTGACCTCCGGGTCGACCTCGTCGCCCCCGACGGCACCGTCTACAACCTGCGCAACCGCTCCGGCGGCAGCGCGGACAACATCGTCCAGAGCTTCACCGTGAACGCCTCCTCCGAGGTCGCCAGCGGCGTCTGGAAGCTGCGGGTGGCGGACCTCGCCAGCCTGGACACCGGCTACATCAACAGCTGGAAGCTCACCTTCTGACCCCTTCGGGGCTGGTGAGGCCTGACGGCTGACACAACGCGGGGCCGTCCGGGAGGTAACCTCCCGGACGGCCCTGTTCCATGCGGTGCGAGGCCGACCGTCAGGGGATCGCCTTGAAGATCGCGTCGTACATGTCGCCCTCGTGCTCCCCCTCAGGACCCTGCTGCTGGTCGTCGACCATCTGCTCCTCGGGAGCCTGCTGCTCGTCCTGGCCCTGCTGCTCCTCCTGGCCCTGCTGGTCCTCCGGGGCCTGCTGCTCGTCCTGGCCCTGCTGCTCCTCCTGGCCCTGCTGCTCCTCCTGGCCCTGCTGGTCCTCCGGGGCCTGCTGCTCGTCCCGGCCCTGCTGCTCCTCCGGACCCTGCTGCTCGTCCGGGCGCATCTGCTCGTCCCGGCCCTGCTGCTCGTCCCGGCCCTGCTGCTCGTCCCGGCCCTGCTGCTCCTCGGGAGCCTGCTGCTCGTCCTGACGCTGCTGGTCCTCCGGGCGCATCTGCTCGTCCCGGCCCTGCTGCTCCTCCGGGGCCTGCTGCTCGTCCCGGCCCTGCTGCTCGTCCCGGCCCTGCTGCTCGTCCCGGCCCTGCTGCTCGTCCCGGCCCTGCTGCTCGTCCGGGCGCATCTGCTCGTCCCGGCCCTGCTGCTCGTCCTGGCGCTGCTGCTCCTCGCCCGGCTGGTCGTCGTCGTCCTTCGCGACGATCGTGGTCGCCTGGCTCGCGGGGCGGTGGTCCGGGCTCACCCGGGCGAGGCGGCTGCGGTCACCGTCGTAGTAGTAGTCGTCGCGCCGATCGTCGCCGCGGTCGTCCCAGCGGTAGTCGTCGCGGTCGACGTGGCGCGGCTGGAAGAACACCGAGCGGACCGACACGTTGTGCACCTCGTCGCCCGGCTCCAGCGTCCGCGTCGACCTCTCGTTGCAGCCGCGCTCCCGGTAGAGCACCGCGATCGCGTTCGTGTCGTTGCGCACGGCCGTGGCGGGGTGCTCGCGCGAGGTGCCGTTCAGCTCGTAGCAGGTGTCGTGGTCCGCCGGACGGAGCTCCCGGTATTCCCGGAACCCGTCGTCGACGATGTACTCCAGCCGGCCCTCGATGCGGCCGTCGTCGCCACCGGCCAGGGCGGTGCCGGCGGTGGGAAGGACGAGGCTGAGGGCTCCGATGAACGCAACGGCAGTAGGGCGAAGGCGCATGGGGAGGCGATCCGTTCTGTGGGCACTGGATGCCGGTCCGGTGGCATCCAGCGGGCAGCGTAGGAGCGCGGCCCACCGCGGAATCGGTTCGGCATGCGCAGGCGTTCGCAGGTTCACCCGCCCGGCGCGCCCCATGGGCCCATACGGCAGCCCGGGGCGCGACCGAACGGCCGTACGGCCCGTCAGACGGCGGCGCGTCCACCCGCCGGAGCCGCCGCTTCCCGCGCCCCGGATCCGGCACCCCCGGCGCCCGGCGCCGCCCCGGCAGCGGCCGCCGGCCGCGGGCGGACCAGCAGGACCACGGCCAGCGCACCGAGCAGACCCATCACGCCCGAGGCCGTGAAGGTGTCCCGCAGCCCGGATGCGAAGGCCTCCTCGATCCAGGCCCGGGCGGCGGGGGCCGCCGCCAGCAGCCGGCCCGCCCCGCCCGAGGCCAGCACCTCGGCGGTGCCGTCGGCCTGGCCGGAGCCCGCGAGCCCGTCGGCCAGCCCGGCGTGGAACAGCGAGCCGAGGACCGCGACGCCGAAGGCCATGCCGAGCTGGCGCGCGGCGTTCAGCGCACCGCCGGCCATGCCCGCCCGGGCCGGGGCCACGGAGCCCATGACGGTGGCGGCCAGCGGCGGGAGCGCCGCCCCGACCCCGACGCCGGTCACGACCAGACCCGGGACCAGGGCCGGCCAGCCGTCGCCCGCGTCCAGCATCCAGGCCTGGAGCAGTGCGCCCGCGCCGATGAGGAGCAGCCCGCCGCCGATCGTCAGCCGGGCCGGGACCCCCTGCAGCAGCCGCCCGGCCGCCGCGGAGACGAGGAACGCGGCCAGGCTCAGCGGCACCAGCACCAGCCCGGCGCCCACAGGGCCCATCCCCTCCACGGACTGCAGCCACAGGGACACGTACATGAGGTACGAGAACGCGGCGCCGGACAGCAGCAGGGCCGCGGCCATGACCCCGGTGAAGGTCCGGTCGCGGAACAGCGAGAGGTCCAGCATCGGGTGGGAGCTGCGCAGTTCGGCCACGGTGAAGACGGCGAAGGCTGCGGCGCCCAGGCCGAACAGGACGAGCGTGACGGGAGCGCTCCAGCCGTCCTCCCCGGCCCGGATCAGCGCGTACGTGACCAGGCCCGCGCCCGCGGTGAAGGCGGCCATGCCCGGCAGGTCCAGGCCCTTGGTGTGCGGGGCGCGGGACTCGGCGACCGCCTTGAGGGTGACGTACACGGCGAGCGCGCAGACGGGGAGGTTGACGAAGAAGATCCAGCGCCAGCCGAACTGCTCGGTCAGCAGCCCGCCGAGGATCGGCCCGGCCGCAGCGGCCGCGCCGCTGACCGCGCCCCAGACGCCGAAGGCGACGCCGCGGTCACGGCCCTGGTAGGCCTGGCTGAGCAGGGCCATGGTGGTGGCGAACATCGCGGCGGCGCCGACGCCCTGGACGGCGCGGAAGGCGATCAGCGCGCCGGGCCCGTCGGCCAGTCCGCAGGCGAGCGAGGAGACGGCGAACAGCGCGAGCCCGCCGAGGTAGACGGCGCGCCGGCCGATCCGGTCGGCGAGGGAGCCGGCGCCGAGCAGGAGGGCGGCGAGGGCCAGGGCGTAGCCGTCCATGACCCATTGCAGGGCGGCGAAGCCGGTGTCCATGTCGGAGGCCATGTCGGGCAGGGCGACGGTGACGATCGTGACGTCGACCAGGAGCATGAACGCTCCGAGGCACACCGCCGCCAGGGGCAGCCATTTGCGCATGCGGAATCTCCTCGGGTGGGACGGGAAGGACTCCATCCTCGCGACGCCGCCCCGGATCACCCACCCGCAGCCCGCCCGCCGGCGGATTTCACGCACGAGGAGCCCTGTCATGATGGAAACCATGAATCCCGTGCCGTCCGCCCTGCAGGCCCACGCCCGCGCGCAAACCCCCGCGCAGGCCCCCGCGCAGGCCTCCCTGCAGTTCGATGCCCTCGACCGGGCAGTGATCCAGGCCCTGATGGTGGACGGCCGGGCCTCCTTCCGCCGGATCGCCCGGGTGCTGGAGGTCTCCGACCAGACGGTGGTGCGCCGCTACCGCCGGCTGCGGACGTCCGGCCTGATCCGGGTGGTGGGGCTGCCCGTGGGCCGCCGCGTCGGGCTGTTCGAGTCCTGGCTGCGGGTGCAGTGCGCGCCCGACGCCGCGGTCGCCGTCGCCGAGGCGCTGGCCCGGCGGCCGGACAGCGCCTGGGTGAAGCTCACCTCCGGCGGCACCGAGATCCACTGCCTCACCAAGGCGCGGACCAGCCAGGACCGCGATCTGCTGCTGCTGGAGAAGCTGCCGCGCACCCGGCGGGTGACCGGGGTCAGCGCCCAGACCATCCTGCGCGTCTTCCGCGGCGGGGCCTCGTGCTGGAAGGGCCTGGACGTGCTGCGGCCCGACCAGGTCGCCGCGCTGGAGCCGCCCGCCCCGCAGCCCTCGCCCGGGCGGTACGCCCTGGACGCGGAGGAGCTCGCGCTGCTGGCCGTCCTGGGCCAGGACGGCCGGACGGGCCACGCCGAACTGGCGCGCGCCACCGGCCTGTCGGAGTCGACCGTGCGGCGCCGGCTGGAGCGGCTGCGGGAGGAGGGCGCGCTGTACCTGGACGTGGAGCTGGTCCCGGCGGTGTTCGGGTACGAGACCGAGGCCGCGCTGATGCTGACCGCGGCCCCGGCCCGGCTGGCGGAGGTGGGCGCGGCCCTCGCCGGGCACCCGGAGGTGGCGTTCGCCGCGGCCGTGACGGGGGCGACGAACCTGAAGGTCTCGCTGGTGTGCCGGGACACCGACGCGCTGTACACGTACCTGACCGAGCGGATCGGCTCGGTGCCCGGCATCCAGCAGGTGGAGGTGATCCCGACCCTGCGGACGGTCAAGCGGGCCGGGATGCTGGTGGAGGGCGGGCGGCTGGTGGACCCACCGCCCGCCCCCTGACACCGCGGCCCCGGCCGCAGCCGGAGCCGCAGCCGGTGCCGCAGCCGGTGCCGACGCCGGCTAGCGCAGCAGTACGCCGTCCTGCGCGCCCGCGTCACCGGCCGCGCCGGCGTCCGCCGGGGCGGCGACCAGTCCCAGTTCGGCCGGGGAGGCCAGCAGCGGGTGGGCGGGCAGGATCCGGACGGTGTAGCCGAAGGGCCCGGTGCGGTCGAGGGCGAGCGGGCCCTCGTACGTCCAGCGGCCCTCCAGGTCCGGTCCGGCGGCCGGCTTGAGCGGGAACGGCCGCCCGCCCTGGATCACGTCCTGTGCGTCCACCCGGCCGGCGACGGCCTGCACCTCCACGTCCTCGGGCGCCAGCGCGTCGAGCGCCACCCGCACCCGCAGCGTGAGGGTGGCGCCGAGTTCGGCGGTGCCGTTCACGGGAGCCGCGGCCAGCGCCTCCACGTGCTCTACGGCGACCTGCGGCCAGGCCGCCCGGACCCGCCCCTTCCACCAGGCCAGGTCCCGGGCCGCCTCCGGGTTCAGCGCCCGGTGGGCGCGCGCGGCCGGCGCGTACAGCCGCTCCACGTACTCGCGCACCATCCGCCCCGCGAGCACCTTGGGGCCGAGGGAGGCCAGGGTGCGCCGGACCATCTCGATCCAGCGCACGGGCAGTCCGGTGCGGCCGGTGCGGTCGTAGAACCGGGGCGCGACCCGGTCCTCGATCAGCTCGTAGAGGGCGGCCGCCTCCAGGTCGTCGCGCCGGTCCTCGTCGTGGCCGAGTCCGTCGGCGGTGGGGATGGCCCAGCCGAAGTCCGGCTCGAACCACTCGTCCCACCAGCCGTCCAGCACCGAGAGGTTGAGGCAGCCGTTGAGGGCGGCCTTCATCCCGCTCGTGCCGCAGGCCTCCAGCGGGCGCAGCGGGTTGTTGAGCCAGACGTCGCAGCCCGGGTAGAGCTTCTGCGCCATGGCCATGCCGTAGTCGGGCAGGAAGACGATGCGGTGGCGCACCCGCGGGTCGTCGGCGAAGCGGACCAGCTCCTGCACCAGCCGCTTGCCGCCGTCGTCGGCCGGGTGCGCCTTGCCCGCGACGACGATCTGCACGGGCCGGTCGGGGTCGAGCAGCAGGCCGCGCAGCCGCTCGGCGTCGCGCAGCATCAGCGTGAGCCGCTTGTACGAGGGCACGCGGCGGGCGAAGCCGATGGTGAGGACGTCCGGGTCGAGGACGTCGTCCACCCAGCCGAGTTCGGCTTCGGCGGCCCCGCGCTGGCGCCAGGAGGCCCGCAGCCGCTCCCGTACCTCCAGCACCAACTGCTCGCGCAGGCCCCGGCGCAGGTCCCAGATGTCCTGGTCGCCGATGTCCGCGACGGCGTCCCAGCGCTGGGAGCCGCCCACGGAGAGGGCGTCCTCGGTCCGGCCCGCGCCGATCTGGCGCGCCCCGAGCCGGACGACCTCGGGTGCCACCCAGGTCGGCGCGTGGACGCCGTTGGTGATGGAGGTGATGGGGACGTCGGCCGGGTCGAATCCCGGCCACAGCCCGGCGAACATGCCGCGGCTGACGGCGCCGTGCAGGGTGGAGACGCCGTTGGCGCGCTGGGCCAGGCGCAGTCCCATCACGGCCATGTTGAACACGCCCGGGTCGCCCCCGGGGTAGGTCTCGGCGCCCAGTTCGAGGATCCGGTCGACGGGTACGCCGGCCAGCTCGGCGCCGGTGCCGAAGTGGCGGGCGACCAGGGCCCGGTCGAAGCGGTCGATGCCGGCGGGGACGGGGGTGTGGGTGGTGAAGACGGTGCCGGCCCGGACGGCCTCGACGGCCGCGTCGAAGCCGAGGCCGTGCTCCCCGTCGAGTTCCCTTATGCGCTCGAGCCCGAGGAAGCCGGCGTGTCCCTCGTTGGTGTGGAACACCTCGGGGGCGGGGTGCCCCGTCAGGGTGCAGTACGTGCGCACCGCGCGCACACCTCCGATGCCGAGCAGCATCTCCTGGAGCAGGCGGTGGTCGCTGCCGCCGCCGTAGAGCCGGTCGGTCACCTCGCGGGCGGCGGCGTCGTTGTCCTCGACGTCCGAGTCGAGCAGGAGCAGCGGGACGCGGCCGACGCGGGCCTGCCAGACGTGGGCGTGCAGGGCCCGGCCGCCGGGCAGGCTCAGGGACACCCGGGCGGGTGTGCCCTCGGCGTCGCGCAGCAGGGACAGGGGGAGCTCGTTGGGGTCGAGGACGGGGTAGTGCTCCTGCTGCCAGCCGTCGCGGGACAGGGACTGGCGGAAGTAGCCGTGCCGGTACAGCAGTCCGACGCCGATGAGGGGGACGCCGAGGTCGCTGGCGGCCTTGAGGTGGTCGCCGGCCAGGATGCCGAGGCCGCCGGAGTACTGGGGCAGGGCGGCGGTGATCCCGAACTCGGGCGAGAAGTAGGCGATGGCGGCGGGCAGGCCGGCGGCGTCCTGGTGGGTCTGGTACCAGCGGGCGCCGTGGACGTAGTCGTCGAGGTCGGCGGCGGCGACGGCGAGGCGGCGCAGGAACCGCCGGTCGCCGGCCAGCTCGTCGAGCCGGGCGGCGGATGCGGAGCCGAGCAGCCGGACGGGGTCGCCGCCCGCTGCGTGCCAGCCCTCGGGGTCGACGGATTGGAAGAGTTCGCGGGTCTCCGTGTGCCACGACCAGCGCAGGTTGCGCGCGAGGTCGGCGAGCGGCAGCAGGGGTTCGGGGAGTACGGGGCGTACGGTGAATCGACGGATAGCCTTCACGCGTTCCACCTTCGCAGGCAATGGCGGACAGGAGCGGTCGCACCACGCTGTGCGCCCGCGCAACAACACCCCCGGAAGGCTAGCCGCGGCCCCCGTACTGCTGCCACGGCGCCTCGGGCCGCCCTTGACCGCCTTACGAGGCTCGCTCCTTCGTGTGGTTCCGGTGGCCCCTGTGACGGGGTGTGTTCCCCGGCGGATGCGGGGGCTTTCCCGGTGTACCTCCGGTAGTCCCGACGGACTTGACGGAGCCTGGGCGGAAGTCGGCCAGGGCCTTGGTGGAGGCCGCGCGACTACGTACGAGTAGTTAACCAAGTGCGCGGATTGGGCGCCGCGAGAGTGGGAAGGGCTCCCCGCGTACCTGCACGGCACACCCCGCCCAACCCTCTCCCGCCACCCGAGTGAACGCGGACAGGAGCGGCCATGCCCGCAGCCCAGCCGTCCTCCGAGCGGCTAGAAACAGAGCGAACAGAGCGTGCACTACCGGCCGGTGTCCCGGCCGGCCTGCTGACACCGAGCCCTGCGAACTGCCCCCAGGTGATCCCATCATGATCGGTCGCATTCCCGTCCTGGACGTCCGCCCCGCCGTCGACTGCGGTGCCAGACCCGCCAAGGCGGTGGTGGACGAGGTCTTCGAGATCTCCGCCACCGTGTTCCGCGAGGGCCACGACGCCGTCGCCGCCCACGTCGTGCTCCGGGACCCGAGCGGCAAGCTGCGGCCGCCGGTGCCGATGCGCGAGCTCGCGCCCGGCACCGACCGGTGGGGGGCCCGGGTCTCCGCCGACACCGAGGGGAGGTGGACGTACACCGTCGAGGCCTGGAGCGATCCGCTGGCCACCTGGCGGGCACACGCCGCGGTGAAGATCCCCGCCGGGATCGACCCGGGACTGACGCTGCTGGAGGGGGCCGAGCTGTACGAGCGGGCCGCCGCGAGGATCACCAAGCGGGACGGGCGGGCGCACGTGCGGGCCGCCGCCGAGGCGATGCGCGACGAGGACCGGCCGGTCTCCGAGCGGTACGCGGCCGCCCTCGACCCCCTGGCCGAGGAGGCGCTCGCCCGGCGCCCGTACCGGGAGCTGGTCACGGCCGCCAAGGGGCTGCCGCTGCTCGTGGAGCGCAAGCGGGCGCTGTTCGGCTCCTGGTACGAGATGTTCCCTCGGTCCGAGGGGGCCGTCGTCGAGCCCGGCGCCGCACCGGTGAGCGGAACGTTCGCCACCGCGGCCGAGCGCCTTCCGGCCATCGCCGCCATGGGCTTCGACGTGGTGTACCTGCCGCCGATCCACCCGATCGGGAGCACCTTCCGCAAGGGGCCGAACAACACGCTCTCGGCGGGCAGTTGGGACCCGGGGGTGCCGTGGGCCATCGGCTCCACGGAGGGCGGCCACGACGCCGTCCACCCGGAGCTGGGCACCCTGGAGGACTTCGACGCCTTCGTCGCCCGGGCCCGCGAGCTCCGGCTGGAAGTCGCGCTGGACTTCGCGCTCCAGTGCTCGCCCGACCACCCGTGGGTGGAGAAGCACCCGGAGTGGTTCCGCCACCGCGCCGACGGCACGATCGCGTACGCCGAGAACCCGCCGAAGAAGTACCAGGACATCTACCCGATCCACTTCGACACCGACATGGCCGGCATCGTCGAGGAGACGGTCCGCATCCTGCGGCACTGGATGAACCACGGCGTCCGCATCTTCCGGGTGGACAATCCGCACACCAAGCCGGTCGTCTTCTGGCAGAAGGTGATCGCGGACATCAACAAGTCGGACCCGGACGTGATCTTCCTGGCCGAGGCCTTCACCCGGCCCGCCATGATGCGCGCACTGGCCGCGATCGGCTTCCAGCAGTCCTACACGTACTTCACCTGGCGCAACACCAAGGCCGAGCTGACCGAGTACCTGACCGAGCTCTCCGACGACCGTTCGGCATCCGTCATGCGGCCGAACTTCTTCGTCAACACCCCGGACATCCTGCACGCCTACCTCCAGCACGGCGGTCGCCCGGCCTTCGAGGTCCGCGCCGTCCTCGCCGCCACCCTCTCCCCCACCTGGGGCGTCTACGCCGGCTACGAGCTGTGCGAGAACACGCCGGTCCGCGAGGGCAGCGAGGAGTACCTGCACTCCGAGAAGTACGAGCTGCGGCCGCGCGACTGGGCCGCCGCCGACCGCGACGGCACGACCATCGCCCCGCTGATCACCACGCTGAACCGGGTCCGCCGGCGCAACCCCGCCCTGCAGCAGCTGCGCGACATCCATTTCCACTCGACCGACAACGACCAGGTGATCGCCTATTCGAAGCGGGCGGGCGCCAATTCCGTACTGGTGGTCGTCAACCTCGATCCGCACCACACCCAGGAGGCGACCGTCTCGTTGGACATGCCGGCACTCGGCCTCGACTGGCACGGGTCCCTCGCGGTGCGCGACGAGCTCACCGGCGAGACCTATCACTGGGGCAGGGCGAACTACGTGCGCCTAGAGCCGGGCCGCACACCCGCGCACGTACTGGCCGCTCTGCGACCGTCCCCGCCCACCGGAGGGTCACCCACCACATGATGATCAACGATCCCGTCCACGACACCTTCGAGGACACCCCCGCCAAGGACCGCGACCCCGACTGGTTCAAGCGGGCCGTCTTCTACGAGGTCCTGGTCCGCTCCTTCCACGACAGCAACGGCGACGGCGTCGGGGACCTCAAGGGGCTCACGCAGAAGCTGGACTACCTGCAGTGGCTGGGCGTCGACTGCCTCTGGCTGCCGCCGTTCTTCGCCTCGCCCCTGCGGGACGGGGGCTACGACGTCTCCGACTACACCTCCGTACTCCCCGAGTTCGGCGACCTCGCCGACTTCGTGGAGTTCGTGGACGCCGCGCACCAGCGGGGCATGCGTGTGATCATCGACTTCGTCATGAACCACACGAGCGACCAGCACGAGTGGTTCCAGCAGTCCCGCAAGGACCCGGACGGCCCGTACGGCGACTACTACATGTGGGCGGACAACGACAAGCAGTACCAGGACGCCCGGATCATCTTCATCGACACCGAGACGTCGAACTGGACCTACGACCCGGTTCGCAAGCAGTACTACTGGCACCGGTTCTTCTCACACCAGCCCGACCTCAACTACGAGAACCCGGCCGTGCAGGAGGAGATCATCTCCGCCCTGCGCTTCTGGCTGGACCTCGGCATCGACGGCTTCCGGCTCGACGCCGTGCCGTACCTCTTCGCCGAGGAGGGCACCAACTGCGAGAACCTGCCCCGCACCCACGAGTTCCTCAAGAGAGTGCGCACCGAGATCGACGCGCACTACCCCGACACCGTCCTGCTCGCCGAGGCCAACCAGTGGCCGGAGGACGTCGTCGACTACTTCGGGAGCTACGCCGCCGGCGGGGACGAATGCCACATGGCGTTCCACTTCCCCGTCATGCCGCGCATCTTCATGGCCGTCCGAAGAGAGTCCCGCTACCCGGTCTCCGAGATCCTGGCCAAGACCCCGCAGATCCCGGACCGCTGCCAGTGGGGCATCTTCCTGCGCAACCACGACGAGCTCACGCTCGAGATGGTCACGGACGAAGAGCGCGACTACATGTACGCCGAGTACGCCAAGGACCCGCGCATGCGGGCCAACATCGGCATCCGGCGCCGGCTCGCCCCGCTCCTCGACAACGACCGGCACCAGATCGAGCTGTTCACCGCCCTGCTGCTGTCCCTGCCCGGCTCGCCGATCCTCTACTACGGCGACGAGATCGGCATGGGCGACAACATCTGGCTCGGCGACCGCGACGGGGTCCGCACCCCGATGCAGTGGACCCCCGACCGCAACGCGGGTTTCTCGTCCTGCGATCCGGGCAGGCTGAACCTGCCCATCATCATGGACCCGGTCTACGGGTACACGGTCACCAACGTAGAGGCGGCGATGTCCTCGCCGTCCTCGCTGCTGCACTGGACCCGCAGGCTCATCGAGGTCCGCAAGGCGAACCCGGCCTTCGGCCTCGGCTCGTACACCGAACTGCCGTCGTCCAACCCGGCGGTGCTGGCGTTCCTGCGCGAGTACGGCGACGACCTCGTGCTGTGCGTGCACAACTTCTCCCGCTTCGCCCAGCCCACCGAGCTGGACCTGCGGTCGTTCAACGGGCGGGTCCCGGTGGAGCTCACGGGCGACGTGCGCTTCCCGCCGATCGGCGAGTGGCCGTACCTGCTCACCCTCGCGGGGCACGGCTTCTACTGGTTCCGCCTGCGGGGCGAGTAGGCGCGGGCGCCGGCCGGGACGCGCACCCTCGCGGGAACGAACCGGCGCCGCACGCCCCAGGGGGCGGGCAACACGAACGGGTCAACGGCCCGCCCCTGTACGGATCATCCTGACCCGACACTCACCCACCACCGGACAGCAACCCTCGCCATCCGGGACACTCTGCGCATTCTGTGACGGCCCGGGGAAAGGACGCGACGCCATGTCGGAGGCTGCATCCGCCCGGAGCCGCCAGGGCAGCCTGGCCGCCGTCCCGCTCAAACCGCTGGAGGCCATGCTGCGGGCCTGGCTGCCCGGGCAGCGCTGGTTCGCCGGCAAGGGGCGCGCGATCACCCGCCTCCGCCTGGTCAGCGCCGTCGAGCTGCTGCCGCCCGGGACAACCCCCGGGCTGCTGCACCTGCTCGTCGGCGTGGACTGCGCCGACGGGGCCGCGGACTGCTACCAGCTGCTGCTCGGGGTGCGCCCCGCGCCGCTCCCGCCGGCCCTGGCGCCCGCCCTCATCGGCCATGCCGAGCAGGGCCCGTACGCCGGCCACGCCGTCTACGAGGGGCTCGGCGACCCGCGGCTCGCCACGCTGCTGCTGGAACGGTTGCGCACCCCCGGCAGCCACGGCCCGCTCCGCTTCGACCGGGACCCGGCCGCCCTGATCCCCGACGGGAGCACCCCGCGGCCGCTGTCCGGAGAGCAGACCAACTCCTCCCTGATCTACGGGGATTCGCACATCCTGAAGGTCTTCCGCCGGGTCGGGCCCGGCGTCAACCCGGACCTGGAGCTGCCCAGAGCGCTCGCCGCCGCCGGCTGCACCCGCGTCCCCGCGCCGGTCGCCTGGTACGAGGCCGAGTTGGCCGGCGCCGAGCCGCTGACCCTGGGCGTGCTCCAGCCCTACCTGCGCGGGTCCGACGACGGCTGGCAGCTGGCGCTGCGCCGGCTCGGCACGGGCGCCGACTTCACCGCCGAGGCGCACGCCCTGGGCCGGGCCACCGCCGAGGTGCACAGCGCGCTCGCCACCGCCCTGCCCACCCTCGCGCTGGACCCCGAGCAGACCGCCCGGCTCGCCGCCGGGATGACGGCCCGGCTCGCGGCCACCGTCCGCGAGGTGCCCGCGCTGCGGCCGTACGAGGACGGGCTGCGCGGCGCCTTCGACGCCCTGGCCGCCTCCCGCGGGAGCGGGGTGCCCGCCCAGCGGATCCACGGCGACCTGCACCTGGGCCAGACCCTGCGCACCGCCGACGGCAGCTGGGCCCTGATCGACTTCGAGGGCGAGCCGGCCCGGCCGCTCGCGGACCGCCGCCGGCCCGAACCCGCCGTGCGCGACATCGCCGGGATACTGCGCTCGTTCGACTACGCGGCCCGCTCCCACCGCCCCTTCGCCCCCGCCTGGGCGGACGCCTGCCGGGCCGCGTTCTGCGAGGGCTACGCCCGCACCACCGGCCGCGACCCGCGCGAGGACCCGGTCCTGCTGCGCGCGTACGAGACCGACAAGGCGGTCTACGAGGCCCGCTACGAGTCCCGGCACCGCCCCGACTGGCTGCACGTCCCGATGGCGGCCATCCGCCGCCTCGCCGAACGGGAGCGCCCGGCCCACCGCGTGCCGCCGTCCCCGCCGCCCGGCAGTCCCGCCCCCCACCCCCGCCCGAAGCCCCCGAGGAGGCCGCTCGCGTGAGCGCCGCACGACGACCGTCACCGACCGTCCGCGCCGAGGCCGCACCCGCGGCCGCGCCCCCGGCCGCAGCCGGGTCCGCCCCCGCGCCCGCGCGCAGCGCCCGTACGCCCAGGGCCCGCCGGTCCCCCGCGCCGCCGCACGGGGTGCGGCCGGCGCCCGCGCTCGGCGCCGAGGAACGGGCCCGGCTGCTGGAGGGCCGCCACCACGATCCGCACGCGGTGCTCGGGGCCCGGGCCCGGCGGGGCGGAGTGGCCATCCGGGTGCTGCGCCCGTACGCCAAGGCCGTCACCGTCATCGCCAAGGGCCTGCGGGCCGGGCTCCACGACGACGGCGACGGGCTGTTCTCGGGGCTGCTGCCGCTGGCCGAGGTGCCGGACTACCGGCTGCTCGTGGCGTACGACGGCGACGAGATCGAGGTGCACGACCCGTACCGCTTCCTGCCCGCGCTCGGCGAGCTGGACCTGCACCTGATCGGCGAGGGCCGGCACGAGGAGCTGTGGACGGCGCTCGGCGCCCGGCCGATGGAGCACCAGGGGGTGGCCGGCACCCGCTTCACGGTGTGGGCGCCGAACGCACAGGGCGTCCGGGTCACCGGGGATTTCTCCCACTGGGACCCGGTGGGCCAGCCGATGCGCTCGCTCGGCTCCTCGGGGGTGTGGGAGCTGTTCCTGCCGGGGGTGGGCGAGGGCACGCTGTACAAGTACGACATCACGCGCCCGGACGGCAGCCACACCGTGCGGGCCGACCCGATGGCGCAGCGCGCGGAGGTCCCGCCGGCCACCGCCTCGATCGTCACGGCCTCGCACCACCGCTGGCGCGACGAACGGTGGATGGCGACCCGCGGCGCCCGCCCGGTGCACCAGGCCCCGTTCTCGGTGTACGAGGTGCACCTGGGCTCCTGGCGGCCGGGGCTGTCCTACCGGGAGCTGGCCGAGCAGCTGCCCGCGTACGTCAAGGAGCTCGGCTTCACGCACGTGGAGCTGATGCCGGTCGCCGAGCACCCCTTCGGCGGCTCCTGGGGCTACCAGGTCACCGGCTACTACGCGCCGACCTCGCGGATGGGCAGCCCGGACGACTTCCGGGCGCTGGTGGACGCGCTGCACCTGGCGGGGATCGGGGTGATCGTCGACTGGGTGCCGGCGCACTTCCCGCGCGACGACTGGGCGCTGGCCGAGTTCGACGGGCGGCCGCTGTACGAGCACCAGGACCCGCGGCGGGCGGCGCACCCCGACTGGGGGACGCTGGAGTTCGACTACGGCCGCAAGGAGGTCCGCAACTTCCTCGTCGCCAACGCCGTGTACTGGTGCCAGGAGTTCCACGTGGACGGGCTGCGGGTGGACGCGGTGGCCTCCATGCTCTACCTGGACTACTCCCGGGGCGAGGGCGAGTGGGCGCCCAACGAGCACGGCGGGCGGGAGAACCTGGACGCCGTGGCGCTGCTGAAGGAGATGAACGCGGTCGTCTACCGGCGCTGCCCGGGCGTGGTGACCATCGCGGAGGAGTCCACGGCGTGGGAGGGCGTGACCCGCCCGACGGACGTGGGCGGGCTCGGCTTCGGGCTGAAGTGGAACATGGGCTGGATGCACGACACGCTGCGGTACGTGTCGAAGGACTCGGTGCACCGCAAGTACCACCACCACGACATGACCTTCGGGATGGTGTACGCGTACAGCGAGAACTACGTGCTGCCGATCTCCCACGACGAGGTGGTGCACGGCAAGGGCTCGCTGGTGTCGAGGATGCCCGGGGACTGGTGGCAGCAGCGGGCCTCGCACCGGGCGTACCTGGGCTTCATGTGGGCCCACCCGGGCAAGCAGCTGCTGTTCATGGGGCAGGAGTTCGCCCAGGGCAGCGAGTGGTCGGAGTCGAGCGGGCCGGACTGGTGGCTGCTGGACCCTGCCTATTCGGCGGCCGGGGACCACCAGGGCGTGCGGACCCTGGTGCGCGACCTGAACCGGACCTACGCGGCGGCGCCCGCCCTGTGGGAGCGGGACACCGTGCCGGAGGGCTTCGCGTGGGTCGACGCGGACGCGGCGGACGACAACGTCTTCGCCTTCCTGCGGTACGCGCACGACGGTTCGCAGCTGCTGTGCGTGTCGAACTTCTCGCCGGTGGTGCGGCACGGCTACCGGGTCGGCGTCCCGGAGGAGGTGCCGCTGTGGCGGGAGGTCCTCAACACGGACCTGGAGCTCTACGGCGGCAGCGGTGTGCGCCATGCGCAGCCGCTGCGGCCCGAGCCCGTGCCGGCGCAGGGCCGCCCGGCGAGCCTGCGCCTGACGCTCCCGCCGCTGGCCACGGTCTGGTTCAGGCCGTAGCCGCCACGGCCGGGCCCGGCGCCGCCGTCACCGCTTCGAGCTCCTGGAGCAGGCGGCGCTTGGGCCGGGCCCCGACCATCTGCTGCACGGGCTCGCCGTCGCGGAAGACGATCAGGGTCGGCATGGACAGCACCCCGTAGCGGGTGACGGTGGCGGGGTTGGTGTCCGCGTCGATCTGGACGACCTTGAGCCGGTCGGCCTGCTCGGCGGCGACGGCGGAGAGCACGGGGGCGAGCTGCCGGCAGGGCCCGCACCAGTCCGCGGTGAACTCGACGAGGACGGGCCGGCCGCGCTCGCCGAGCACCTCCGCCTCGAAGTCGGCGTCGGTCACTTCCGCAACACCAGCGGCGTGGATCATCTCTTCCCTCTTCCCTCGGGCATGTGGACGGTCATTTCGCAGCGCGGCACGGCGGCCTCCCCGACGGCCTGCTCGGCCTCCGCGAGCTGGTGCGCCACCTGCTCGCGCACATCGGCCAGCCGGCCGATCAGCGCGTCGAGCTCGGCGAGCTTGCGCCGGTAGACGGCCAGGGACGCCGGACAGGAGTCCCCGGCGGGGTGGCCGGCGCGCAGGCAGTCGACGAACGGACGGGTCTCCTCCAGGTCGAAGCCGAAGTCCTGGAGGATGCGGATCTGCCGCAGCAGGCGCAGGTCCTGCTCGTCGTAGCTGCGGTAGCCGTTCGCGGCCCGCCGCGCGGGCAGCAGGCCGCGCGACTCGTAGTACCGCAGGGTCCGGGTGCTGGTCCCGGCCCGCTCTGCCAGTTCGCCGATGCGCATGCAGCGACCGTAATCCTTGACGCGGACGTCAAGGCAAGGGAGAGGGGGGCGGGGGCGGGGCGGGGCCCTCGCCACCCCCGTATGCGAGGGCCCCGGTATGGATCACGTAGGGGATGGGCCATGGGTTCACGGGGAGTGTGCGCGGAATCCGTGAAGATCGCGTACAGGGGTATCGCAGCGGCTGGCCGGAACCGTACGCTCGGAAGTGGATCTAGGTAGGGCACCGATTACCGGACAGTCGCCAGAAAACCGGACGAATGCACGGAACTCCATAGGAGTTTCCTACGAGTTCTGGCCTTGTTTGAACGGTCTGTAGTCGCCACCCCTTGGCCACTTCTACGGTGTGGCGTGTGCAATCCAGCCCACCCTTCAATGCCCCCGCCGCCCGCCGACTGCGCGCGGCCCTGGGCATGGCACCCGGCCACGTCGCCTACGGCCTGCGTGCGCAGTACGGCCTGGTCGTCGATCCCGAGACCGTGATGGCCTGGGAGCGCGGCGAGGTATCGCCGAGTTCCGCAGAGCTGACCGCACTCGCCGGCGTGCTGTGGTGCGCGCCCGGGGAACTGCTCGCCGAGCCGGTGAGCCTGCGGGAGCACCGGATGGCCCGGGGGCTCGCCGCGGACGAACTGGCCCGGCGGATCGGGCTGGACACGGGCTCCTACCAGAAGATGGAGGACAGCGGACGCTGGAAGGGCAACGAGCGGCAGTCCGTCGCCCTGGCCCAGGCCCTCGGCCTGACGCTGGCGCAGTTCGTGGCGGCCACCGGCAAGCAGGACGAGCTCGCCGAGATCCTGCGCAGCGCGGCCACCACGCGCTGGCAGGCGTACGTCAAGCCGCTCGCCAAACTGCTGCCGGTGCCCAAGCAGCACCTGGAGCCGGTGCTGGAGCGGCTGCACGCCGAGTACCAGTCCACGATGGTGGCCACCCTCAGCTGGGGCGGGGCCGCCGGCGAGGCCGCCACGGGCGACGCGGGCCGCGAGTTCCTCGCGGACATCGTGCCCCGCTTCTGGTCCTTCGCCTCGGGCACGGAGTAGACCGCGCGCCTCCCGCCCCGTAGCCGCGCCCGCGCTTCCCGCGCCGTGCGCTAGCCCAGCGGCGCGTACACGACCGGCCCGGCACGCGTGCCGGCGAGGTCGCGCCCGAGCCGCTCGGCCGTCTTCCGGTCGCCGACCAGGATCCTCGGCGGGGCGGGGCACGCGGCGATCGCCTCCTTGAGACGGGCCAGCGAGGCCTGGTACTCCTTCTCGTCGACGGCCGGGCCGCCGATCTTCACGCCGTAGACCTCGTACAGCCCCACCATGACGCCCGCGCGGTGGGTGAGGAGCTGGGCGAGGAAGGTCGCCCTCAGGTTCAGGTACGGGTCGTTGCCGTAGAGGGCGATCACGGGCGTATCGGCGTCCACCAGGTCTCGTCCGGTCAGCGCCTCCGCCGCCGGGCCGATGTCGCTCCTGCCCTGACCCTTGGCCCACGCGAGCATCGGGGTTCCGTACCAGGCGGAGGGGTGGCCCCACCCCGACGGCACGCCCCACTGGACGTGGCCGAACAGGGCGAGGGCGGCGGCCGTGGCCACGCCGGAGCGCAGCAGCAGGCCGGCGTGCCGGCGCGGCCCGCGCGGCGCCTTCGCCACGACGGGCTGGAGCATCAGGCCGGTCAGGCCGAGGGAGATCACCCCGATGACCAGGCCCGCCGCGGCCAACTTCTCGAAGTAGTACGAGATGCGGCCGATGGTGTACTCCTGCCAGGCACCGAACCCGCCGACGACCGCGATGCCGCCCAGGGCCACGGCGAGCACCATCCGGCCGGTGCCGGTGCGGCGGTTCACCGGCAGCGAGGCAGCCACCAGGGCCAGCAGGCCGCAGCCGATGAGGACGGGCCGGTCGGGGATGGCCATCGGGCCCGCCAGGTTCGAGGTCTTGGCCACGTCCAGCTTCGACAGAACGGAGGCGACGGTGGGCAGCCCGGCGACGAAGCCGCCGGCCGCCAGCACGCCGAGGAGCAGGCGGCGGCACGGGGCGAACCGCTGCCGGTGCACGATCAGGACCGCGGCCAGGGCGATGCCGACGAGGACGCCGTACAGGTTGTAGACGTACGTGACGGTGACCAGGCCGGCGACGGCCGCCAGCGCGAACTCCGCCCGGCCCATCGCGGGCCGCACCAGCAGGGCAAGGGCGACGGCCAGGAACAGCAGACCGATGGTCTCGGAGTCGAAGCCGCGCCCGACGAGGTCGGCCATCGAGCCGGACATCGCCACGGCCGCGACGGTCGCGCACACCGCGGCGGAGCGCCAGCCGCGCAGCCGCGGGCCGCCGATCCAGCGGGCGGCCCACACCAGCGCGCCGCAGAACAGGGCGTAGGCGGCGAGGACGTAGAGCAGGTAGCGGTACGTCATGTCGAGGGCGGAGCCGCCGTCGGTGGAGGACTTCACCAGGACGTCGAGCCAGACGAGCAGGAAGTGGGAGCCCTGCGGGTAGACCGCCTCGGCCGGCGTCATCATGTACGCGCGGGCGGCTTCCTGATGGAGGAAGGCGTAGCCGCCGACGTGGTGGATGGCGTCGAAGTACGAGAAGTGGCCGAAGCGGTCCTCGGAGGTGGCGAAGTACGCCAGCCGGTCGACGGCCGGCCTGCCGGCCACGGGGCGGTGGAGGTAGTACCACACCACGGCGACGGTGCCGAGCACGAGGGAGTCGGAACCGCGCAGCCGCAGCGGCAGCCGCGGCCGGCGGCGGGCCAGCCAGCCGGACGCGGACACGGCGCTCAGGAGCAGCCCGGCGGTGGGCACCGGGGCCGGCCCCCACGGCCAGACGGAGAAGAGCAGGCCGAAGGCCATCACCGCGCCGCACAGCAGGAACGCGGCGACCACGAGCCGGTCGAGGAGGACCCCGCCCACCCGGACCAGGCTCGCGATCACGAGCACGAGGACGGGGATCAGCACCCAGTCGAGGGCGAGAAGGTGGAGCAGCAGCGGCAGGGCCCAGGACGCGGCGAGGGCGGCGCCGAGGACGGGCCACCGGCGCCCGGCGGGTGGCGGGGCGCCGGGACCGGGGACCGGGCGGCTCGTGGCCCCGTGGGGCGACAGAACGGCAGAACGGGTGGCCACGAAATCGGGCACCTTCCCCTCGGGGCACGGCTCTTGCTGATGACGGGGACCCGGCATCACGGCACGGTCCCTCAACACCCGACTCGCCCCCCGGCCGACCCCCGGAGCGGATCATAACGGTCGGTGTACGAGGCACACGGAAGCCCCCCGGAGAAGGGGGCTCTCCGGGGGCTCTGCAGGGGCTCTGCAGGGGCTCTGTGGGGGCTCTGCAGGGCAGTGCGACAGGGCCCGGCGGTGCGTCAGAAGACCGATTCGGCCTCGTACATGCGGTTCTCCGGGACCCGCTTCAGCTCGGTGACGGCCGCGGCCAGCGGGGCCATGACGATGTCGGTGCCGCGCAGGGCCGTCATGTTGCCGAAGTCGCCGCGGTGGACGGCCTCCACGGCGTGCCAGCCGAAGCGGGTGGCGAGGACGCGGTCGTACGCGGTGGGGACGCCGCCGCGCTGGACGTGGCCGAGGATGACCGGGCGGGCCTCCTTGCCGAGGCGGTGCTCCAGCTCGACGGCGAGCCGGTTGCCGATGCCGGCGAAGCGCTCGTGTCCGTACGCGTCGATCTCGCCCTTCTCGTACGGCATGGAGCCCTCGGCCGGGTGCGCGCCCTCGGCGACGCAGACGACCGCGAACTTCTTGCCGCGGGCGAAGCGTTCCTCCACCATCTTCACCAGCGAGTCCACCTCGAAGGGGCGCTCCGGCAGGCAGATCCCGTGGGCGCCGCCGGCCATGCCGGACTCCAGGGCGATCCAGCCCGCGTGCCGGCCCATGACCTCGACGACCATCACGCGCTGGTGCGACTCGGCGGTGGTCTTCAGACGGTCTATGGCCTCGGTGGCCACGGTGACGGCGGTGTCGAAGCCGAAGGTGCGGTCGGTGGCGGAGATGTCGTTGTCGATGGTCTTCGGGACGCCGACCACCGGCATCCCGGCGTCGGACAGCATCCGGGAGGCGGTCAGGGTGCCCTCGCCGCCGATCGGGATGAGGGCGTCCAGGCCGTACCGCGTGGCCAGCTCCTGTGCGTTCTCGGCGGCTTCGTGCAGGCGGGCGCGCTCCATGCGGGCCGAGCCGAGGATGGTGCCGCCGCGGGCCAGGATCCCGCTGACCGCGTTGATGTCGAGGGGGCGGTAGTGGCCGTCCAGGAGGCCCTTGAAGCCGTCCTCGAAGCCGATGACCTCGTCGCCGTGCCCGACCAGGGCACGGTGCACGACCGACCGGATGACAGCGTTCAGGCCGGGGCAGTCGCCGCCTGCTGTGAGAACTCCGATGCGCATCGTCCTGTGTCTCCTGCTCCTGGTTGGTGAAGCGTGTCTGATTCTTCCACTTGTTTCCACTTGTCCACTTGTCCACGTGCCCCGCGGCGCCACGCGCCCCCGTACCGGGCCTTTCGTCCCGCCCTGAAAGGCCCTTTCCCGGGGGGCGCCCTATCCATCGGCGGAGGTATTGTCAAGAGGGAAAGACCACCCTATCGGGGAAAATCGACGAGGACGACGGACGGAGAGCCCGCGTGACGCGCAGCGTGTACGTGACCGGTATCGAGCGGGGGGACGGCCGGCAGGTCGTCGAGCTGGGGATCATGGAGCTGCTGACCCGCCAGACGGCGCGCGTCGGCGTCTACCGGCCGCTGCTGCACGACGCACCCGACCGGCTCTTCGAGCTGCTGCGGTCCCGCTACCGCCTCGAACAGGACGCCTCGACGGCCTACGGCATGGAGTACCAGGAGGCCTCGGCCATCCTGGCCGAGAAGGGCACGGACGAGCTCGTCTCCCGGCTCGTCGACCGCTACCACCGCGCGGCCCGCGACTACGAGGTCATGCTCGTCCTCGGCACCGACTACGCCGACACCAACCTCCCCGACGAGCTGGCGCTCAACGCCCGCCTCGCCAACGAGCTGGGGGCCGTCGTCGTGCCCGTCGTCGGCGGCGCCAAGGCGCCGGCAGAGGCGGTGGGCGCCGAGGCCCGCAGCGCCTACCGGGCCTTCGAGAGCCTGGGCTGCCACGTCGTGGCGATGGTGGTCAACCGGGTGGCCGCCGAGGACCGGGACCCCATAGCCGAGCGGCTTGCCGCCCGGCTGCCCGTGCCCTGCTACGTGCTGCCGGAGGACAAGTCGCTCTCCGCCCCGACCGTCGCCCAGATCACCCGGGCGCTCGGCGGCGAGGTGCTCCTCGGCGACGACGCCGGACTGGCGCGCGACGCCCTCGACTTCGTCTTCGGCGGGGCCATGCTGCCGAACTTCCTGGGCGCCCTGACCCCGGGCTGTCTGGTCGTCACCCCCGGCGACCGCTCCGACCTGGTCGTCGGCGCGCTCGCCGCGCACACCTCGGGCACGCCGCCGATCGCGGGCGTGCTGCTGACCCTGAACGAGCGGCCGAGCCCGGACATCCTGACCCTGGCCTCGAAGCTGGCGCCGGGCACGCCCGTGGTGTCGGTGGCCGGCAACAGCTTCCCGACCGCCGCCGAGCTCTTCTCGCTGCAGAGCCGGCTGAACACCGCCACCCCGCGCAAGCTCGAGACCGCGCTCGGCCTGTTCGAGCGGCACGTGGACACCGCCGAGCTGCGCCGGGTGCTGTCGGTGGCCCGCTCCGAGCGGGTGACCCCGATGATGTTCGAGCACGAGCTGCTGGAGCGGGCCCGCTCCGACCGGCGCCGCGTCGTGCTGCCCGAGGGCACCGAGGAGCGCGTGCTGCGTGCCGCGGACGTGGTGCTGCGCCGCGGGGTGTGCGAGCTGACCCTGCTGGGCGAGGAGCAGGCGATCCTGAAGAAGGCCGCGGACCTGGGCGTCGACATCTCTGGGGCGCAGCTGATCGACCCGGCGACCTCGCCGCTGCGCGAGCGGTTCGCCGAGTTCTACACCCGGGCCCGCGCCCACAAGGGCATGACGGTCGACCTGGCGGCCGACGTGGTCACCGACGTCAACTACTTCGGCACCCTGATGGTCCAGGAGGGGCTGGCCGACGGCATGGTCTCCGGCTCGGTGCACTCCACCGCGGCCACGATCCGGCCCGCCTTCGAGATCATCAAGACCAAGCCGGAGGCCTCGATCGTCTCCTCCGTCTTCTTCATGTGCCTGGCCGACCAGGTGCTCGTGTACGGCGACTGCGCGGTCAACCCGGACCCCAACGCCGAGCAACTCGCCGACATCGCCGTGCAGTCGGCGGCGACCGCGGCCGCCTTCGGCGTCGAGCCGCGGATCGCGATGCTCTCGTACTCCACCGGCACCTCGGGCAGCGGCGCGGACGTGGACAAGGTCCGCAAGGCCACCGAGATCGTCCGCGCACAGCGGCCCGACCTGCTGATCGAGGGCCCGATCCAGTACGACGCCGCCGTCGAGCCGTCGGTCGCCGCGACCAAGCTCCCCGGGTCCGACGTGGCCGGCCGGGCGACCGTGCTGATCTTCCCCGACCTCAACACGGGCAACAACACCTACAAGGCCGTGCAGCGCTCGGCGGGCGCCGTAGCGGTCGGCCCGGTGCTCCAGGGCCTGCGCAAGCCGGTCAACGACCTCTCGCGCGGCGCTCTGGTGCAGGACATCGTCACCACCGTGGCGATCACCGCGATCCAGGCGCAGGGCGGGGGCGCCCCGGCGCCGGCCGCGTCCCCCACCGCCTGACCGCACCCCGTCCCGCAGCCCCGCCCCTCCCCTCACGTCACCCCACCCGAAGGAAAGACCTCCCACCGTGACCACCGCATCGCGCGTCCTCGTCCTCAACTCCGGCTCCTCGTCGGTGAAGTACCAGCTGCTCGACATGACGGACTCCTCCCGTCTGGCCGTCGGCCTGGTGGAGCGGATCGGCGAGGCGGCCTCGCGGCTGGTGCACGAACCGCTGGCCGGGCCGGGCGCCGCGGGCGGCCGGCGGGAGCGGGTGGGCGCGATCGCCGACCACGGGGCCGCGCTGCAGGCGGTCGCCGAGGAGCTCGCCGCCGACGGGATGGGCCTGGACTCCCCCGAGCTGGCCGCCGTCGGGCACCGCGTCGTGCACGGCGGGACCCGGTTCACCGCCCCGACGGTCATCGACGACGAGGTGCTGGCGGAGATCCGCAGCCTGATCCCGCTGGCCCCGCTGCACAACCCGGCGAACGTCACCGGCATCGAGGTGGCCCGCTCGCTGCGCCCCGACGTCCCGCAGGTGGCGGTCTTCGACACGGCCTTCCACTCGACGATGCCCGAGCACGTGGCCCGGTACGCGATCGACGCCGCGACCGCGGAGAAGTACGCGATCCGGCGCTACGGCTTCCACGGCACCTCGCACGCCTACGTCTCGCGGGCCACGGCCGCGCTGCTGGGCAGGCCGGTCGAAGAGGTGAACGTGATCGTGCTGCACCTGGGCAACGGGGCCTCGGCCTCGGCCGTGCGGGGCGGGGTGTGCGTGGAGACCTCGATGGGCCTGACCCCGCTGGAGGGCCTGGTCATGGGCACCCGTTCGGGCGACCTGGACCCGGCGGTCGTCTTCCACCTGGCGCGGGTGGGCGGCTTCTCGGTGGATGAGATCGATTCGCTCCTGAACAAGAAGAGCGGTCTGCTGGGGCTGTGCGGCGACAACGACATGCGCGAGGTGCTGCGGCGCGCGGGCGAGGGCGACGAGGCGGCGCGGCTCGCCTTCGCGGCGTACGTCCACCGTCTGAAGAAGTACATCGGCGCGTACGCGGCGGTGCTGGGCCGGGTGGACGCGGTGGCCTTCACGGCCGGGGTCGGCGAGAACGCCCACCCGGTGCGCGAGGCCGCGATCGACGGCCTGGCGGAGCTGGGCCTCGTGCTGGACCCCGAGGCCAATGCCGTGCGCTCGCCGCAGGCCCGGCTGGTCTCCGCGGAACACTCGCGGGTGGCCGTGGCCGTGGTCCCGACCGATGAGGAGCTGGAGATCGCTGCTCAGGCGTACGCGCTGGTTACCCAGTAGTCACTTGTGGTTTCCACCAGACGGAATATTCCGCTTCGAAACAAACCCGATAGGATCCGCTCCATGCGCCGTTCCAAAATCGTCTGCACGCTGGGCCCCGCCGTCGACTCGTATGAGCAGCTGAAAGCACTCATCGAGGCAGGTATGAACGTGGCCCGTTTCAACTTCAGCCACGGATCCCAGGCAGAACACCAGGAGCGGTACGACCGCGTCCGGAAGGTCTCCGCGGACACCGGGCGCGCGGTCGGCGTCCTCGCCGACCTCCAGGGTCCGAAGATCCGTCTGGAGACCTTCGCCGAGGGCCCGGTCGAGCTGGTGCGCGGTGACGAGTTCACCATCACCACCGAGGACGTCCCGGGCGACAAGTCCGTCTGCGGCACCACCTACAAGGGGCTGCCGGGCGACGTCGCCAAGGGCGACCAGATCCTGATCAACGACGGCAACGTCGAGCTGCGGGTGACCGAGGTCGAAGGCCCGCGGGTCAAGACCATCGTCATCGAGGGCGGGGTCATCTCCGACCACAAGGGCATCAACCTGCCCGGTGCCGCCGTGAACGTCCCCGCCCTGTCGGAGAAGGACGTCGACGACCTCCGCTTCGCCCTGCGGATGGGCTGCGACATGGTCGCGCTGTCCTTCGTCCGCGACGCCAACGACGTCAAGGACGTCCACCGCGTCATGGACGAGGAGGGCCGCCGGGTCCCGGTCATCGCCAAGGTCGAGAAGCCCCAGGCCGTGGAGAACATGGAGGCCGTGGTCGCGGCCTTCGACGCGGTCATGGTGGCCCGCGGCGACCTGGCCGTCGAGTACCCGCTCGAGAAGGTCCCGATGGTGCAGAAGCGCCTCATCGAGATGTGCCGCCGCAACGCCAAGCCGGTCATCGTCGCCACCCAGATGATGGAGTCGATGATCACCAACTCCCGCCCGACCCGCGCGGAGGCCTCCGACGTCGCCAACGCCATCCTCGACGGCGCGGACGCGGTCATGCTGTCGGCCGAGTCCTCGGTCGGCGCCTATCCGATCGAGGCCGTCAAGACGATGTCGAAGATCGTCGCCGCGGCCGAGGAGGAGCTGCTCTCCAAGGGCCTGCAGCCGCTGGTCCCGGGCAAGAAGCCCCGCACCCAGGGCGGCTCCGTAGCCCGTGCGGCCTGCGAGATCGCCGACTTCCTCGACGGCAAGGCGCTGGTCGCCTTCACCCAGTCCGGCGACACGGCCCGCCGGCTCTCGCGCTACCGCGCGGCGCAGCCGATCGTGGCGTACACCACCGACGTCAACACCCGCAACCAGCTCACCCTGAGCTGGGGCGTCGAGTCGTACGTCGTCCCGCACGTGGACAACACCGACGCGATGGTCGAGCTGGTGGACTCCGAGATGGTGAAGCTGAACGCCTACAACGCCGGCGACACCCTGGTCATCACGGCCGGCTCGCCCCCCGGCGTCCCCGGCACGACCAACATGGTCCGGGTGCACCACCTGGGCGGGACCGCGGGTTCCTGACCCGACTCTGCCGCACAGAGACCGAGGGCGGCACCCCGGATCCGCGAAGGATCAGGGGTGCCGCCCTCGGTGTTCTCCGGCTGCTCAGCCGAGATCGGGCCGGACGTTGAAATCGCCGTCCCCGACGACCGCCCCCTCCAGACCCAGCGGCTCCGCCAGCGCGTGGTACGCCGCCACGCGCGTGGGGCCGACCGGCACGAAGTAGGACTTGAGCACGCGCAGCAACAGCCGGAACCCGAGATCCGGATCTACGTCGACGACGACCCGTCGCAGCGCCGGAACCACACCGGGCACCGCGGCGTAGGAGTGCCCGGCCGTGGCCGACTCCAGATCCTGGGCCACTGAGGCGATCTCGCCCAGCACCGCTTCTGCCAGCCCGCGAGCGGGCGGCGGATCCAGCGGGACGGGTGCCTCACCGATGTTCCAGGTGATGCGGTACTCGGCGACCTCCTCGATCCAGGTGAGCCACTGGCGTCCCTCGATCCCGCAGGCTTCGAGATCGAAGTCCCGGAACGTCCCCGCCTGCCACAGCGCGGACAGCTCCGGGCCGGACAGGTCCGAAGCCAGTAGCCGCTTGGTGTCATCCAGCAGCTGATGGGCGAACGCGCCGTCCTCGCGCTCCGCGAACCACCCCACGTGGGCCAGAGCGATGGACATCCTGTTCGTCCGTGGGTAGTGGAACGTTTTCATCAAGCCGCTGAGCCCGATGTCCGAACCGAGTCGGCGAGGAACCTGCTTCACCAGTGCGTCCTTTACTTCGGGTAGGTCGTGTACACGACGTACCCGTCCTGATGTTTGCCGTCGACCTTCTTCTTCACCTGTTTGATCTGGATGATCACCGTGTTCCCTACCGGCGTCGAAACGATGGTGGGATTGCCTTGGGCATCCGGCGGGCCGGACCGCCACACCTTGCCCAGGGAGCCTTGGCCACGCAACTCCCATTGGATCTGGAAGAGGTCGGTGCGCGGATCGAAGCTCGTCTTCTTCTGCTGCGCCTTCAGCCACGCGAGCAGTTTGTCCTGGTTGCCAGGGACCTGGCTCCACTCATCGAAGGCCTGTCGCACGGAGGAAACCGCGGTGGCCTCATCAGTCCACTCAGTGACGTCCGCGCTCTTCTTCAGCTTCTCCAGAATCTTCGCCCGGTCTAGACCGACATGGTCCGACATGGTGTGGGCACCCGAAACACCCTCGTCACCGACGATGTCCAGGCAGTTGTGGACGAGCACGTCCACCGGCGCTGCGCCGCCGGCCTGAACGAAGAAGGTGTGCAGGCCGTCGACGGTGAGGTCGAACACGTCCACGGGAGTGATGTTCCCGCGATCACCCAGAGTTGCGATCACCTGCTCCCGGCCGGCCGGATCCCGCAGCCGGTCATTCACCACCAGGTCCGAGGCATAGGTCCAGCCGCGGCCCGCGACGAAAAGCCGATGGCCCGCCGTGGTGCTCAGGCGGCTGCCGTCAGCCAGGGTGATGTCGATCAGCCGGCTCGTGTCGTGCCGGAAGGCGGCAGTCACCTGTTCCGGCCTGGCCGTACCCGAAGCGGTATCGCCTGCCATCACCACGTCGCCGACCCGCACCGACCCGATCGGCTTGTGCGAACCGTCCGCCATGAGTACGGGTACCGACGCGGGGAAGCTGTTCCGCTTGCAGGAGCCGAACAGCCGCTGGGACAGATCGACCTCGCGCTCGATAGCGGCGACCGTGCTGGGGTCCATCTCGGCCTTCTTGGCCAGCGCCCTGGCCTCCTCCAGGCTGGCGCCGGTCTTCATCACGACGCGGTATGCCTGCATTGCCTCCATGAGGAGTTCCATCCGCTTGCTTGCGGTGCCCATGGCCAGGTCGATGCCCGCCGACACGCACGCCTTGAGATCACCCTTGGCGCAATTGAAGAAGTCGTCCGTGAGCATCTGCCAGAGGGTCTTCAGGAACACCTTGTCGAAGATCAGGGCGATCTCCAGCCGGCTGAAGTACACATCCTTGAAGTACGTCTGTACACCCATGTTCTGGGCATCGATCCAGGTCACGTACTCGGCCGGGCAGTTCGCCTCGGTCACGTGCTCCGAGGCTGCCGGGTCCGTGCACTGGTAGAAGTCGATGGTGAGGTTGTAGGTCAGTTTGAACTTCACCGTGCAACCGTCGAACCCGATGTCCAGGACGCACTTGTTCTGGTCGACCGGGTCTCCAATCGGTTCGATCTTGGGGCGGATGAACACACCCTTGAAGCCGGTCACACCACCCGTGGTGATGGCATCGCGGCTCTTCTGGTTCTCCGCGCGGGTCGCCGCGTCCTGTGCCTCCTTCGCTGCTTCCTGGGCCCGGGTCGCCGCCGCCTCCGCCGTGGTGGCGTCGTTCTCGGCCTTGGTCGCGACCGTGTTAGCGGTCGCCGCGTCGGTCTCCGCCGCCGTGGCCGCCTTGCGGGCGGAAGCGGCGTCGCGCTCCGCGTCCGTGGCCGCGGCGTCCGCGGCGGAGGCATAGGTACCTGCCGTGGTGGCCGCGGTCTTGGCCGCAGCGGCGTCCGCCGTGGCCTGCCGGTTGTACTCGACGGTCCTGGTCTCGGCCGCCTTTGCTGCCTTCGCCGCCGTCGCCGCCTCGTTGGCCGAGGCCTGCGTGGCCTGCGCCGACTTGGCTGCCTTGGCAGCCCAGTCGGCCGCCTGCAGCGCAGCCTCCGCCGCCGCCTTGGCGTCGGAGTCCGCCTGCTCGGCGAGCTTCTTCGCTTCGGCCGCAGCCTTGCCGGCCTGGTCCGCCTTGGCCTGGGCCAGGGCCGCCTGCTGCTCCGCCGCCGTCTTCGAGGCCTGGCCTGTCAGCACGGCCAGACCCGCCGAGGAATCGGTCTCCTTGTACGGAGAGCCCAGCTCGATGGCGTCGTTGGCCGGCTTGACCACCTGCATCGCCGACTCACTGGCGGCCACGGCCGCCTGCGCGGTGGCGAAGGCGAATCCGGCCGTACGGATGGATTCGGCTCCGGCCGCCACCGCTTCGCTGCGGGCCACCGTGGCGTCCGTCTTGGCCTTCTCCGCCTTCTGATGGGCCGTCTCTGCCTGCGACTTCGCGGTGATCGCGTTCCACTTGGCCGCGTCCGACGCATCGATGGCGTCGGCCGCCGCCGCATGCGCCTTCTGGACGGCGGCCTCAGTCACCGCGACGTCCCTCTTGGCCGCGTCGGCCGCCGCCTGGGCGCGCTTTGCCGCCCCCTGGGCACGGGTAGCCGCCGCTCTCGCGTTGGTCGCGGCCTCGGTCGCGGTGTTTGCCTCGGCCCGTGCGGCCGTCGCTGCCGTGGCCGCGTTGTCGGCAGCGGTGCGTGCGGCGGTGGCCGCGGTACGGGACGCTTCGGCCGCGTCCGTGCCCTCGTCCGCGGCGGCCTTCGACTCCTTGGCGTAGGCCTTGGCCTCCAGGGCGTCACGCTGCTGTTCCGCGTCGACCGCTTTGTTCCGGGCCGTTACGGCCTTCTTCTCGGCGTCGACCGCTTCCTTCATCTTGTTCTCGGCCGTGGTTCCCGCGGTCTGCGCCGCGGCCAGTTTGTTCCCCGCCTCGGTCCGCTGGGTCTGGGCCCTGGCCTCCGCCGTCGCGGCTTTCGCCCGCTCCGCTTCGGCAAGCTCCTTCTGCGACTTGGCGTAGTCCCGCTCCGCCTCGGCCTTCTCCCGTTTGGCCTTCGCGTCCGCCGCCGCGGTCTTGGCCTCCTTTTCGGCGTTCTCCGCCTTGACCTGCGCTGCCTTGGCCTTCGTAGCGTTCTCCGCGGCCTTCACCGCCTGCGCCGCGGCGCCCTCCGCCGAGGCCTTCGCCTGGGCTGCAGCCTCCTCGGCGGCCTTACGGCGGAACTCCGCCTTCGAGGCATGCGCCTGCGTCATCGCCAGCGAGTTCAGGGTCTTGCTGTCGGCAGCCGAGGCCCGCGTCGCGTTCAGCGCGGTCTCGGTGGCCTTGGCCGCCGCCTGGGCGGCAGCCGCCGATGCCTTGGTGACCTGCGCCGCCTGCTGGCCGTAGAGGAGACCGCGGCCGCGGGGCAGGCCTGCCTTGTCGGCTATCGCGTACGCCGCGTTCTGCGCGGTGGTCACCTTGGCAGCCTGTGTTTCGGCATCCTGGGCCGCGCGCGAGGCCACGTACAGCCGCCCGGTCGCGCGGGCCTGAGCCTGCTCGATCCCGGTCCGGGCCTTGGTGAACTCGCTCGCCAGCGGCCGTCCGCTGCCTTCCGGAACCTTGAGGAAGTGTGCCTCCCAGTCGATCAGCCGGCTCGCGATCATGGACTGGCCGAGTGCCTCGGCCATGGCCTGGGCGGCGATCTGGAGGTCCTTCGAAGCGGCCTGCTCGGCCCCGAGGATCGAGTCCCGCTGACTGCGCTGCCCGGCTACTTCGGACTGCCACTCCTGGGACGCGACCGCCAATTCGTTGTTCAGGACCTTGTGCGGGTCTGGCGGGTTACTGGTCGCGCAGGACGCGAAGCGCGCTTTGAGCTGCTCCACATCAATGCGGAATTCCATCGAGTCCGGGGCGGGAGCACTGGTGGGGAAGCCGCCGTTCTGCAGGAAGATACGGGCGTCGTCGGCATACATGGGGGTAGATCCCACCATGTGCCATTCCCACTCCTTGCGGTCCTCGTAGTTTTCGCCGGTCGCCGGGTAGTACAGTGATTGCGCGATCTTCTTGGCCGCGTCAACGGACTCCTTGCTCGCCAACGGGTGCGGATCTGCATAGAAGTCGCTTTCATCCTGCCAATGCCGTCCGGCAATCCATTCGGCATAGCCAGTGGCCATGAAGATGGTGGGATCCTTCGGCGGCCATTGGAATCCGGCTTGCGAGTAGCCGGGCGGAATGTCGTACATGTACAGGGAGGCTTGCCAAGCCTTGCTCCTGGCGTCCAGCTCGTCGAACTTGGCGTTTGCAGCGGCATGGTCTGCTTTGTACGCAGTCGAGAGAGGCGTGGTCTCCCAGTAGTTGCGCGCCGCGGCGGCGAGCAGTTCGGAATCTGTGCCGTTCAACCCTGTACGGGCGACGGCTTTCATTTCTGACCCACCCTTGCGTAGCACGTTGCCGAGCAGGCATTGAGCCTCGCGGACTTTCTGTGCCGCAGCAGGGTCGAAAGGCGTGGCCTCGTCGGCCAGAGCCGCGGCGTGCATCGCACCTGCCGATGGCTGGAGGCCACTTCCAGTGAAAGTGACCGCCGCGGCCGTGGCCATGGCGGTGGTGGTCAACAGGCGGGTCCAGGAGCCGAAACGACGACTTCTGGGCAGCTGAGCGTTCTGAGCATTCTTGCGCATACGCGTATCAGCCTTTCTACTCAGAAGAGGAGGTCGAAGTCGGCCCAGCCCGAAGCGCCGATCTGCACCCGCGGAGCGAAGGGAGCGGCAGGATTTCCTGTTCCCTTGAAGAGCCAGAGGGCGCCGGTCGGATCGCTGGCGATCAGATCGGCCTTGCCGTCTCCGTCGTTGTCACCAGTAGACACAAGCGCCTTGTAGCCGCCCCAGCCCGTGCCCACTGTGATCCGGGCGCCTACCACGCTGTCCACGGTGGCGTTGCCTGTGCCGACGTATATGAGGAGCGTGCCATCGGGGGTCCGTGCCAGGAGATCCGCTTTGCCGTCGCCCGTGTAGTCACCGCGTCCTGCGAGCGCGTTCAGACCATTCCAGCCCGTGCCGATCCGGATGCGGCCGCTCAGAGTGCCATCAGGCTCGCCTCGATAGAGCCAGAGGTCGCCGGCCGCGTCCCGGCCGATCAGGTCCACATCTGCAGAACCGCCCAGGTTCCCCACCGAGACGAGCAGGTTGTAAACGTCCCAACCGCCGCCGATTACCTTGGTGTCGTTGCCGTGCTCCGCCGTGTAGTAGAGCACCCCATTCATCCGGTGGTAGATATCGTTACCTCTACCGGCCTCAGAGACGTTGGCCTGAACGATCGCAGTCGCATCGCCGAAGCCTCCGCCCAATTCACGGGCGGCCTCGAATCCTCCGGTTCCCTTCGGCTCATTGGAGCGGAGCTTGCCGCTCGGATGACGCGCATACAAGGGGAACATGGTCGGCGGCGCCGACGGGGCCGCCGCACTGGCGGTCCGGCCCGTAAAAATGCGGGCCGCCACATCGGACACCCCCAGGGATATCGCAACAAAAGCCAAGCCGACGCAGCAGATCACCGTCCGACGCAGCGCACGCTTCATTAAGGTCGACATCGAGAAAAGCCCCCACAGGAAGTCACGAGCGCAGGCATGCCAAGGCCATGCCGAAGACGACTCGGAATCCCCCCATGAGACAGCCGGCGCACCGGGCACACTACCGCGGTCCCATTACCCTAGCGACAAGTACACCCGCACCAAAAGATCAAATCAGCCAAGCATGTTGCCGGAAAACACCGTGGCCCGCTCCCCGGAGGGAACGGGCCACAGTTGATGAATGTTATTCCGGCGGGCCGATGTAGTTCTTCAGGCCGGGGACGGTGAGCGTGCCTCCGAACTGGCCGGCCTGGACGACCTTGACGTTCGTGAAGAACGCGAACGGGACGTTCAGGGGCGGCGGGCTGTTCGGGGAGAACTCGATCGGGATGATCCCGAACAGGTTGCCCTTGAGGCTCTCGGTGTACATCGTCACCTCGCCGCCGCGGATCTTCGAGGTGGAGCCCGGGCGGGACTTCAGGTGGGCGACGTTCCCGCTCTTGCCGACCGTCTGGTACAGGTCCTTGATGTCCAGCGAGTCCGCGGTGAACTTCAGGACCTTCTTGGTCTTCCCGCCCGCCGTCTTCACCTCGACTATGCCCTTGTAGTCCAGGCCGTAGAGGGTCAGCAGCGAGCTGTCGAGGTACCAGGGCTCGTCCGGCAGGAGCGGGATGCCCGGCTCCAGCTGGGCGTCGGCCAGCGCCTTGGCGTCGTACGTCGGGCACGGGAAGGGCTGCTTGCCGCTGGGGTCCTTGGACTCCTCGGGCTTCGCCCCGTCCTCGGCCTTGTCGTCGCCGGGCTTCTTGCCGGTCTCGTCCTTGGGCGTGACCGCCGTGTCCTTGACGTCCTGGGGCAGCTCGGAGACGTCGACGCCGGCCTTCTTGGCGGCCTCGCGGATCGCATCGGCCTTGGGGTCCGGGGCAGGCGTGGACGGGGCCTTGGTCGGCGCCGTGGCCGTGGCCGAGGGCGTCGGGGTGGCCGACGGGGTGCCCTGCAGCGGCCTGCCGAGCGAGTCGAGGAGCCCCTTGACCGTGTCGCCGACGCCCAGCGGGTCCAGCGGGTTCGGGGCCTTGGACACGGTGGGGGCGGGGGTGGCCGGGGCCGCGGACGTCGCCTTGTTCGGCTGCTTGGCGGTGGCCGAGCTGCTCGCCGACGGCTTCGGGGCCGAGGCGGTGGCCCCGGGCTTCGGCGTCGCGGAGGCGCCGGGCGAGGGGCTCGCGCCGGTCGAGGCGCCGGGCGAGGGCGAGGCCGAGGGGGACGTCGAGGGGCTCGGGGAGGCCGACTCCGCGGGTGCGTCGGACCGTGTCACGCACGGGCCGGGCGCGAAGGGGATCTCCTGGTCGTCGGCCATGGCCAGCTTGGGGGCCATGCCCATCCCGACGAACACCGCGGTCGGCATGGCCGCCAGCGCCATCGTCTTGCCGACGGGTATCTGGATCTTGTTCAGCAGCGACTTCCGGGGGGCGGCGTGCCGCGGACCCCTTCTTTCACGGGACTCTGCGCTCGGGGCCGCGCCCCGCTGCGTCTCGTCACCCCGCACTGTTCCTCCCGCCGTCGGCGTGGGCAGTCTTCTCGCTCGCGTAGGCCGCCTCCGTGTCGCGGGGGGCCGGGATGCCCGGGGCGCCGCCCGCCATCGCCTCGGCCCTGCCCGCTCCGCCGGCCGCCGCGGCCGTCTCGTCCACCGGGGCGCCGGGAGCCCACGCCAGGGCGAGGGCGCCGCCGACCATGGCGAGGATGAAGCCCATGAAGAAGCCGCCGAGGTTGGACACCGGCAGGGACACCAGGGCCAGCAGGATCGCGGCGACGCCGGCGAAGGTGCGGATGGCCTGCTGGAACCACATGGCCCCGCCCAGCGTGATGAGCAGGACACCGATGATCAGCGAGCCGGATCCGGCGGTCGTGGCCATGGCGAGGGTGATGTTGCCGACGCGCAGGTCCGCGTACGGGAAGTACGCGATCGGGACACCACCGAGGAGCGTGAACAGCCCGGCCCAGAACGGACGGCGACCGCTCCAGGCGTGGAAGCGGTAGTACAGCACGGTGAGCCAAGCGTCGTCTGCGGCGCGTTCGTAAACCGGGGCCTGGGGGTTCATGATCAACAGCTCCCTGGAAACGGTGGTACGGAGAACTCTGTGGAGCCCGGACGGGCGGGCGGCGACATCTTTCGTCACCCGCCCGGCCGGTCACGCATCAGGACTGTCAGTCCTTGATGTCCTGGTAGCACGGCTGGTCGCCGCCCATGAGGCGCAGCTTGAGGTCGGGGAGCTTGAAGGTGCCCGCCGTCGTCGCCCACGCCTTCTGGCGCACGTTCGTCAGCACGGCCTTGTCGGCGCGCTGCGAGAACGCGTACGGGCTCGCGACCGTGCCGGCCTGCGGCTTGGTCTTGTGGCTCGCGTCGCCCACGGCGACACCGATGTCCAGGTTGGTGAACGTGGCGTCGGTGTCGAGCTCCGCGACATCCAGGTAGATGTTGTCGGCGACGGCCGGCTTGCCCTTGTGGCCCGTGCGCAGCTGGAGCGTGATGTTGCCCAGCGGGGTCGGGGTGACCAGCGACTGGCACATGTTGGTGATCTCGGCGTGGCTGAACCCGGAGATGGTGACCGGGTGGTGCGCCGCGTTGCCCTTGAGGTCGTGACCCTCGGCGATGCCGCCGTACTGGATGAGGTTGTCACCGTCGAGCTTGTCGGCCGTGACCTTGAAGTCCTGACCCGAGACGCTGAAGGACGCCGCGAGGGCACCCTGCGCCAGACCCACACCGACCGCGGCGGTGGCCGCGATGCTCGGCACCATGACGAGCGCGAAGCGCTTCCATCTGGTCCCGCCACGAACCTGAGAACTCATTTCGTTCCTCCTTCTCGGACGTACATCTCCGGTCCGGGCAGAGCCCGTCCTGGGATGGGAGAAGTGCTACGTCCTCGGGAAGGAGAGCGCAGGCGGCCGTGGCGCGGCCGGGCCGCGTCCGATACACCGGCGTTCACCCCCGAGCGACAACCACTGGGTCACGCGTTCGCGCAACCAGGAGGACAGGCTCCGCCGGTGTGGCGAAGACCCCCCTGTCCCACAGCCGGTGCCACGGGCACCGGCCGGCCCGGTGGGGACCCTCCACCGCGGCTCCGGACGAGCGGCTCTGCGGGAAGGACCGAGCGTCGCCGATCGTGGTCCATTCCCGGCCGGGGCACAAGGGGGTTCGTTACTGGCGGGTAACGGCAAGATAACCGCAGCTCGACCCGCCGCCGTCGGGCAGCAACACAGGGTGTCACCCAGGGCCACGACAGAGCGGGGTAAATACAGACACCCCGGACAGATCACGAGGTTCCACTTACTGCGAGTAACAGCGGCCGCAATTGCCAAGTTTTGGCAAAGTGCGGCCGCTGTTTATCGCCGTGTCAACAAATCGCCGGTGTCCGGAGCGATCGCTAGAACAGCACCCGGGCGAGGGCCGTGCGTGCCGCCGCCACCCGCGGGTCCTCGGGCCCGATGACCTCGAACAGCTCCAGCAGCCGAAGCCGTACGGCGTCCCGGTCGGCGCCCGCCGTCACCCGGACGGTGTCCACCAGGCGCCCGAAGGCGTCCTCCACGTGGCCGCCGACCAGGTCCAGGTCCGCGGCCGCGATCTGGGCCTGCGGGTCCTTGGGGTTCTCGGCCGCGGCGGTGCGCACCGCCTGCGGGTTCATGTCCTGCACCCGGGCGAGGAGCTGGGCCTGGGCCAGGCCCAGTTTCGCCTCCGTGTTCGCCGGGTCGTCCGCGAGGACGTTCTTGTATGCCTGCACCGCGCCGGCCAGGTCACCGGCGTCGAGCGCGGACACGGCCGCCTCCAGCAGCGCGTCGTGCGGGCCGGCCGGAGGCTCGGCGGCGGCCGCACCGGCGGCGCCGGCCTCGGCGCTCGGGTCGACCTGGATGCCGATGATCCCGAAGCGCTCCTCGGCGACCTGGACCAGCTGGGCCAGGGTGGCGCGGATCTCCTGCTCGGGGGCCACGCCCTGGAACAGCGGGAGCACCTGGCCGGCGACCACCGCGAAGACGGCCGGGATGCCCTGGATGCCGAACTGCTGCATCAGCATCTGGTTGGCGTCGACGTCGACCTTGGCCATGACGAGGCGGCCGTTCGCCTCCGTGACCAGGCGCTCC
The DNA here is from genome assembly GCF_040636955.1 of Streptomyces sp. NPDC032472. NCBI lineage: Bacteria > Bacillati > Actinomycetota > Actinomycetes > Kitasatosporales > Streptomycetaceae > Streptomyces > Streptomyces sp. NPDC032472. Next base: position 27,369 of record NZ_JBEZVK010000001.1, on the reverse strand, counting down.
AGCAGCGGGCTCAGCTGCTTGCACGGCTGGCACCACTCGGCCCAGAAGTCCAGGACGACCGGGACCTCGGAGGAGAGCTGGAGGACGTCGCGCTCGAAGCCGGCCTCGTCGACGTCGATGACGAGCGCCGACGGCGGCACCGCACCGGCGGGGGCGGGTGCCCCACCGCCCCGGGCTGCCTGCCGGGCCGCCTCGGCACGTGCCTGCTCGGCCTTCGCCTTGGCCTCGGCGGCCGCCTTCACCGCGGCGAGGTCGACGACGCCGCTCATGGACATGTTTCTGGGCTGCATGCGTACATCCTCCCCCGTGTGCGCGCGCCGACGAAAAAGATCGGCCGAATTGCGTTCTTGCCCGCAGGCCGGTCCGGTCCCTGGTGCTGTGCGGTTGTGGTGCTGTGGTGCCCTGGTGCGTGTTGGGTGGCGCCGGGTCCCCACCTGGCGCCGGTAGCTCTTCGCGTGGTTGCCGCTCTTACGCTACGAGCCGTAGCGTAACTCCCCGCGGCGCCCTGCGCCCCCTCGCCTCGCGTGATCTGAAGCACACGCTCAGGGGGCCAGACGGTTCCACTACTGGCGGGTATGGTCTGCGCCATGCACAACCCCAGCCCCCCGGCCGGCCGCACGGGCCGCCCCCGCAATGCCGCCGCGGACGCCGCGATCCTCGCCGCGACGCGGGACGCGCTGGTGGATCTGGGCTGGTCGAAGCTGACGATGGGCGACGTCTCGGCCCGGGCCGGCGTCGCGAAGACCACCCTCTACCGCCGCTGGGCGGGCAAGAACGAGCTGGTCGTGGATGCGGTCGCCGAGCTCTTCGACTGCCTCGAACTGCCCGACCGCGGCTCCCTCGAAGCCGACATCGAGGACGTGGTGCTCCAGTTCGCGGCGCTGCTGCGGCGACCGGAGGCCCGTACCGCCCTGATGGCGGTCGTCGCCGAGTCCACCCGGGACGAGGCCCTGCGCGACCGGATCCGCTCGGCGATCGTGGACCGGCAGAAACGTCTCGTCGTTCTGGGGCGCGAGCGGGCCCAGGCCCGCGGGGAGCTGCCGTACGAGGAGGACGCGTGCCTCGCCGCCCGGACCACGGACCTGATCTTCGACGTGATCGCGGGCACCGTGGTGCACCGGGCCCTGGTCAGCTCGGAGCCGGTGGACGAGCTCTGGGTGGCCACGTTCACGGCCCTGCTGATGCACGGCCTGCGCGGCACCGAAGCGGCCTGAGCCGAGCCCGCACGGCACGGCACGTACGGAACGGGGCCGGCCGCACCCGCCGCGTGGCGGTGCGACCGGCCCGCGAGGAACCGCTCCGTCCGTCCGGTCGCCCGGACGGACGCACAGACCCTAGAAGCCCGGCGGCTCGGTGTACGTGCCCCACTCGTCGCGCAGGGCGTTGCAGATCTCCCCGAGCGTGGCCTCGGCGCGCACCGCGTCCAGCATCGCCGGGATCATGTTCGACCCGTCGCGGGCGGCGTCCAGCATGGCCTTGAGCGCGGCCGACACCTTCGCGTCGTCCCGGCGCTCCTTGCGGGCGGCGAGCACCCGCACCTGCTCGCGCTCCACCTCGTGGCTGACGCGGAGGATCTCCAGGTCGCCGGTGACGGAGCCGTGGTGGACGTTGACGCCGACGACCCGCTTGTCGCCCTTCTCCAGCGCACGCTGGTAGACGAAGGCCGACTCGGCGATCTCCCCGGTGAACCAGCCGTCCTCGATGCCGCGCAGGATGCCGGAGGTGATCGGACCGATCGGGTGCTGCCCGTCCGGGTGGGCGCGCAGGCCGCGCTCCTTGATCTGCTCGAAGATCTTCTCGGCGTCGGCCTCGATGCGGTCGGTGAGCTGCTCCACGTACCAGGAACCGCCCAGCGGGTCGGCCACGTTGGCCACGCCCGTCTCCTCCATCAGCACCTGCTGGGTGCGCAGGGCGATCTCGGCCGCCTGCTCGCTCGGCAGGGCGAGGGTCTCGTCGAGGGCGTTGGTGTGGAGGGAGTTGGTGCCGCCGAGGACGGCCGCGAGGGCCTCGACGGCGGTGCGCACGACGTTGTTGTACGGCTGCTGCGCCGTCAGAGAGACGCCGGCGGTCTGCGTGTGGAAGCGCAGCCACATCGACTTCTCGTTCTTCGCGCCGTACACCTCCTTCATCCAGCGCGCCCAGATCCGGCGGGCGGCGCGGAACTTGGCGATCTCCTCGAAGAAGTCGAGGTGGGCGTCGAAGAAGAAGGACAGGCCGGGCGCGAAGGTGTCGACGTCCATGCCGCGCGAGAGGCCGAGCTCCACGTAGCCGAAGCCGTCGGCGAGGGTGTACGCGAGCTCCTGCGCGGCCGTCGCCCCGGCCTCGCGGATGTGGTAGCCGGAGACGGACAGCGGCTTGTAGGCGGGGATGCCCTTGGCGCAGTACTCCATGAGGTCGCCGATGAGGCGCAGGTGCGGCTCGGGTTCGAAGAGCCACTCCTTCTGGGCGATGTACTCCTTGAAGATGTCCGTCTGCAGGGTGCCGTTGAGGACGCCCGGGTCGACGCCCTGGCGCTCGGCGGCGACCAGGTACATGCAGAAGGCGGGCACGGCCGGGCCCGAGATCGTCATGGAGGTGGTCACGTCGCCGAGCGGGATGTCCTTGAAGAGGACCTCCATGTCGGCGGCGGAGTCTATGGCGACGCCGCAGTGTCCGACCTCGCCGAGGGAGCGGGGGTCGTCGGAGTCGCGGCCCATGAGGGTGGGCATGTCGAAGGCGACCGAGAGCCCGCCGCCGCCGGCGGCCAGGATCATCTTGTAGCGCTCGTTGGTCTGCTCGGCGTTGCCGAAGCCGGCGAACTGGCGGATGGTCCAGGTCCGCCCGCGGTAGCCGGTGGCGTGCAGGCCGCGCGTGTACGGGTACTCGCCCGGCCAGCCGATGCGCTCGAATCCCTCGTACGAGTCGCCGGGCCGCGGGCCGTAGACCGGATCGACGGCATCGCCGGAGAGCGTGGTGAAGTCGGCCTCGCGCTTGCGGGCCTTGTCGTAACGGGCCTGCCAGCGGCGGCGGCCCTCCTCGATGGCGTCAGCGTCCATGCTTCGAATTTACTAGGACGTCCTAGTAAATGTCGATGGGAAACCCCGGGGAGATCCCCGGGGTTCCACCCGCGCTCCAGGGGCGGCGGGCCTTCGGGCTCAGGCCTCGGCGGTGGCCAGACCGTCCACGACCAGCGGCTCGACCTCGGCGCGGACCTGGCGCTCGACGAAGAAGGCGGCCAGCGGGATCGTTCCGGAGAGCATCACCCACAGCATCCGGCCGAAGGACCACTTGGCCTTGGAGCTCAGGTCGAAGGCGAAGACCAGGTAGACCATGAAGAGCACGCCGTGGACCTGGGAGACCACGAGGGTCAGGTCGGCGCCGGTGTCGAACCCGTACTTGGCCACCATGCAGGTGCACAGGACCAGCAGCATCACGGCAGTCGCAAAGGCCATCACCCGGTAGCGGGTCAGCACGCTTCTCTTCATGGCACCGAGCCTAGCCGTCCGTTTTGCTCGATCTTGACGGGGGCGGGTGCGCACGGGTGTGAGCCCCGCTACTGCGGGGCCGCCGAGGGGGTCCTACTCCTCGAAGTCGGCGGCGGCCACCCGCAGCGGGCGCAGCAGCGCGAAGATCTCCTGGCACTCCTCGGCGTCGTACGCGCCCAGGCCGAAGTCGATCGCCATCAGGTCCTTCGTCGCCGCCTCGACGACCTCGCGGCCCTTGTCGGTGATGGAGGCGAGCGTGCCGCGGCCGTCGTTCGGGTTGGGGCGCTTGGCCACCAGCCCGGACCTCACCAGACGGTCCACCGTGTTCGTCACCGAGGTGGGGTGGACCATCAGCCGCTCGCCGATCTTCGACATCGGCAGCTCGCCGGCCTTGGAGAAGGTCAGCAGCACCAGCGCCTCGTACCGGGCGAAGGTGAGCCCGTACGGCTTGACCACGGCGTCGACCTCGCCGAGCAGGATCTGGTGCGCCCGCATGATCGAGGTGATGGCGGCCATCGAGGGCACCGGCCCCCAGCGCCGCTGCCAGAGCTCGTCGGCGCGGGCGATGGGGTCGAAGGGAAGGCTGAGCGGCTTGGACACGCCTCCGACCCTACCGGGCGGTCATTTCCGTATGTGCCCCGTCTCACTCCTCGGTCCCCGGGCGCAGCACGGGAAACGGGGAAGGGCGGGACGGGGAAAACGGGGAAGGGCGGGGCGGGGAAGGCTCCGCTCAGCGGCCGTACCCGCCGACGGTGACCGCCGTGGAGCGGAGCTGCGCGAGGAGGAGCAGGGTGACCGCCGTGCCGAGGAGGGCGGCGGCCGTGACGACCTCGTGGGCCGGGAGGAACTCGGCGACGAGGCCGGCCAGGGCCATCCCGACGCCCTGGGAGGTCATCAGCCCGGTGCCCAGCAGGGTCATGGCCCGGCCGCGCAGCTCTTCCGGAACCGCGTCCACGAACCACTGGTCGAGGCCGAGGGTGTACGCGTGCGCCAGCCCGGCGGCCAGCAGCGCGGCGAGCGCGGCCGGCACGCCCGGCCGGAGCGCGAACACCAGCAGCGGCAGCAGCCCGCCCGCGCACAGCGGGACGACCAGCCGCGCACGGGCGTCGGGGCCGAGGCGGGAGCCGGCCCACAGCTCACCCGCGATCGTGCCGACGGGCAGCGCGCACATCATCGCCCCGAGGGCGGCGGTGCCGGCGCCGATCCCGTCCGCGTACGGCGCGAGCAGCGCCTCGGGGACGATGCCGAACACCGGCGGCACCCAGAACAGCAGGACCAGGGCCCGCAGCCGGCGGTCGCCGAGGACGGCGCGCAGCCCGGCGAGCGGAGAGGTGCGGGCGGCGCCGCCGCGGGCCGGCCGGGCCCGCGTCCCGAAGCGCAGCAGCAGGGCGGAGCCCAGGAACCCGGCGGCGGTCAGCGCGATCGCGGCGCGCGGCGCGAGCACGGTCAGCAGGAGCCCGCCGAGGCCGAAGCCGATCAGCTGGGCGCTCTGGGCCACCATCCGCATCAGGGACCGGCCCAGGACGAAGGCGTCGCCGGACCCGAGCACATCGGCGAGGGAGGCGTTGCGGGTGCCCTGGAACAGCGGCGCGGTGAAGGCCATGGCGCTTCGCAGGACGAGCAGCCCGGCGACGGGCGTGCCCGGCCAGACCATGGCGGCCGCGCAGCCGGCGCAGAGCAGGTCGCAGGCGACGAGGACCCGGCGGGCGGGGTGGCGGTCGGCGAGCGGGGCGAGCAGCGTGCCGCCGAGGGCGTACGGGAGGAAGCCGAGGGCGAAGGTGAGCGCGCTCAGCAGGGGCGAGCCGGTGGCGCGGAAGACGAGGACGGTGAGGGCGATCTCGGCGACGACGAGGCCGAGGACGGACATCAGGTGGGCGGCGAACACGAACCGGAACTCCCGGACCCGGAAAACGGGCCGGTAGCCGGCCGGAGCCTGCTGAAGGGTGGACACCCACCCACCCTGCGGGCCCGGCCGAAGCCGGAGCAGTGATTCGCCCTGAACCGAATCACTCATGTCCGCCGCGGACCCGCGGCGCGTAACGTCGACCCGGACAGCGCAACATGAGCGGGAGGGGGGAGCGTGGCGTTTCACTTCCGGTTCGGGCCGGAGGACCTCCTGCGGTGCCGGTTCTCGCTCTCGCCGCGCTGGGAGACCCAGGAGGCCGTACGCACGCTGATGCGGCCGCACCGGCAGGCGTACCACCTGCCCTGGCTCCGGCAGATCCGGGCGGCCGCCGACGGGCTGGACCTGCGGCCGCTGTGGCTGCTGATGCCGCGCCGCGGCCACAACCCGGACTTCCTCAGCCCGCCCCCGCTCGGCCCGTCGGTCACCTTCGACGAGGAGCTGGCCCAGGTGCGGGCCGCCGCCGAGGCCGATCCGCAGGCACTGCACGAGGACCTGCGGCGGGCCCTGGTGTGCACCCCGGGCGCGGCCGAGGGAGACCTCGGCCGGCGGATGCTCGCGGACCCGGCGCGCGCCGTACGGGGGTTGGCCGATCTGTACGAGCAGGCCTGGGCAGCGCTGGTCGCCCCGCACTGGCCGCGGCTGCGGGCCCTGCTGGAGGCGGACATCCTCTTCCACTCCCGCCGGCTGGCGGCGGGCGGGCTCCGGGCGCTGTTCGACGGCCTCCACCCCGACCTCGTGTGGTCCGGGGACACCCTGTCCATCCGCCGTCCCGCCCATCACGACCGCCGCCTGGACGGGCAGGGCCTGCTGCTGATGCCGAGCGCGTTCGTCTGGCCGGAGGTGGTCGGCGGCTACGACCCGCCCTGGCAGCCGACGCTGGTCTACCCGGCCCGCGGCATCGGCGCCCTGTGGACGGCGCCGGCGGGCCCGGCCCCGCAGGCGCTGGCCCGGCTGCTGGGCCGCGGCCGGGCGGAGGTGCTGTGCGCGCTGCACGAACCGGCCTCCACCGGCGACCTGGCGGTCCGGCTGGGCCTGGCGCCCGCCACCGTCTCCGCACACCTGAAGGCGCTGTACGGAGCGGGGCTGCTGCTCTCGGCCCGGCACGGCCACCGGGTCCTGTACGAGCGCACGCCGCTGGCCATAGCCCTGACCACCGCGGCGGACTCCTCGCCGCACTGACCCGGGGAACCCGCCAGTGTTGCAGGCCTGCCCTGAATGCCCGTCATGCAACGTTGGGCCCGGGACGGCAACGGCGACGGACGGGGACCCCCGGCCCGGCGATCCGGAGAGCCCGCTACAGCAAAGCCTGGGCTCTTTCGCCAGATGACCGGTCCGTGCCGGTTACAAACCGTGCCCCTCAGAGCAGGTCTTGCCCCCTGGATGCCGGCCGTCCACCCAAAACAGCAGCCACTGGCCACAAACGAGGGCGACCTACGCTTCGCCGAGCACCTCAGCGTGATATCCGAGCAGCATCCGCTCGAAGGCTCCCGGGAGCTGTCCGTAAGTGACGGCGATGCCACTGGTCCGATGCTTCCTTGCACATCGTCCAAGCGTATGGCGCCATCCCCTGCCCGCATACGGACGTGGGTTGGCTTTGCTTTGGCCGTACCCCGGGGCTGGGGTGGGTCGGTCGGGTGGGTGGGGTGTGGACACTGCGGTGGTGAGTCGAGGATGAGCGGTCACCGCCGGGGGCGTACCGGATGCGGCCAGGATCCGCGAGCCGAGACGAACCTCCGGAGTGGCCGCGCCCCACCCGCCCCACCAACCGACCCCGCCCCAGGGCACCACCCCCAGCCCCGCCGGCGCTTGAGGCGCCGCGGAGCCCCGGGCGGCAGCCCAACCCCGGGCCAGGGGGCCACCGTCAGCCCCGCCGGCGATTGAGGCGAACCGGAGCCGCGGGCGGCAGGCCCGAACCCCGGGCCAGGGGGCGCCGTCAGCCGCGCCGGCGGTTGAGGCGGGTTCGACCCCCGGTCAGGACAGGTGGCGTTCCACCGTCGCCACCTTCGACGTCAGCCCGTCCACAACCCCCGGCCGGATGTCCGCCTTCAGGACCAGCGAGACCCGTGGCGCCCGCTCCTCCACCGCGGCCACGGCCCGCCGGACGACGTCCATCACCTCGTTCCACTCGCCCTCGATCGAGGTGAACATCGCGTCGGTGCGGTTCGGCAGCCCCGACTCCCGCACCACCCGCACCGCGTCGGCGACGTACTCGCCGACCTCTTCACCGACCCCGAGCGGGGTCACCGAGAACGCGACGATCATGCCCCGGCCGCCTCACGGGCCTCACGCGCCTCGCGCGCCTCGCGGGCCGCCCGCGCCGCGACCACGCTGTCGGCCTCCTCGGCCTTGAGCAGCCGGTCGCCGTACAGCCCGCCGAAGGGGATCAGGGCCAGGACGAAGAACTTCGCGGCCTTCTTCCAGTGCCACTTCGCCGTGTTCCACACGTCCAGCAGGAACACCACGTAGATGAGGAACAGGATCCCGTGCAGGCCGCCCAGCGGCATCATCAGGTAGTCGACGTCCGAGATCCGGCTCAGCAGCGAGCCGAAGATCAGCAGGGCCGGGAACGACAGCGCCTCGGGTACGGAGACGAGGCGCAGCCGGTGCAGGGCGGAGGCGGTCTTGATGTCCATCAGCAACCTTCAGCAACCGTCGGGGGGAGGCCCGGGAAGGGGCCCGGGTGGGTCCGTCCCAGTGTCTCAGCCGCTTTGCCGGATCTTGACCGGGGGTCGGCGGCCCCGTCGGCGGCCCCGTCGGCGGCCCCGTCGCCAACCCACCCGCCGCCCACCGCCGCCCCACCCGCGCGCCCGCCCCACCGCACACCCCAGAGCGGAACAACCGCCCCAACCCCGCCCCACCCCACCGAGCCGTACATATCGGCCAAGGGCCCCTGTTCGCCTCCGCCCGCTGCCGATAACGTCTCCCCGTGGCTCAGTTCCGACTCCAAGGCAGCAAGGTGCTCGCCGTCGACCTGACCGGGGATGCCGTGAAAGCGAAGAACGGCTCCATGGTTGCGTACGACGGCCAGATGGCCTTCAAGAAGATGACCGGCGGCGGCGAAGGCCTGCGCGGCATGGTGACGCGCCGTCTGACCGGCGAACAGATGACCGTGATGGAGGTCCAGGGGCACGGCACCTGCTTCTTCGCCGACCGCGCGAGCGAGATCAACCTCGTCAACCTGCGCGGCGAGAAGCTGTACGTCGAGTCCAGCAACCTCCTGTGCACCGACGCCGGCCTGCGCACCGGCACCACGTTCACGGGCCTGCGCGGCGGGGCGACGGGCAACGGCCTGTTCACCACGACCGTGGAGGGGACCGGCCAGGCGGCGATCATGTCCGACGGCCCGGCCGTGGTCCTGCGCGTCAGCGCCCAGTACCCGCTCTCCGTCGACCCGGGGGCGTACATCGCGCACACCGGCGAGCTGCGCCAGTCCTTCCAGTCGGGGATCACCTTCCGCACCCTGATCGGCGAGGGCTCCGGCGAGGCGTTCCAGATCCGTTTCGAGGGCGAGGGCCTGGTGTACGTGCAGCCGAGCGAGCGCAACACCATCGGGGGCGACATCTGATGCCGTTCCGGGAGATCAACTCCAAAATGGTCGAGGCCCAGGTCGTCCCCGGGCAGACCCTGTACAGCCAGCGCGGCGCGATGCTCGCGTACCGCGGCGACGTGTCGTTCACGCCGAGTCTGGCCGGCGGCCAGGGCGGGGTCCTGGGCATGATCGGGCGCCGCGTGGCGAACGAGCAGACCCCGCTGATGACGGTCGAGGGCAGCGGCACCGTGATGTTCGGCCACGGCGGCCACCACGTGCAGGTGATCAACCTGACGGGCGAGACGCTGTACGTGGAGGCGGACCGGCTGCTGGCCTTCGACGGGACCCTGCAGCAGGGCACGATGTTCATGGGCTCGCAGGGCGGTGTCATGGGCATGGTGCGCGGCCAGGTGACGGGCCAGGGCCTGTTCACCACCACCCTCAAGGGGCACGGCTCGGTGGCCGTGATGGCCCACGGCGGGGTCATCCAGCTCCCCATCACCCCGAACCGTCCGGTCCACGTCGACCCGCAGGCGTACGTGGCCCACTTCGGGGACGTCAGGAACAAGCTCTCCACCGCGCTCGGCTGGCGCGACATGGTGGGGCGCGGCTCGGGCGAGGCCTTCCAGCTGGAGCTGTCGGGCCAGGGCGCCGTATTTGTGCAGGCCTCGGAGGAGAAACTGTGAACTTTGGTCCCGTGACCGGCGGACCCGGCGCCCCGACGGTCTTCGACCCTCACACCCTGCCCTCCGACGACAATGTGAACGCGTACACCTTCTGCGTGGAGCTCAAGGGGAGCCAGTGGTTCCTGCAGAAGGGCAAGATGGTCGCCTACTACGGGCGGATCGAGTTCAACGGCATCGGCCACGGCCGCTTCGACCGGCTGCTGCGCACGAGCTTCCACTCGCCGCTGCACGCGAGCGACTGGGTGGTGGCGGAGGGCCAGGGCAAGATGCTGCTGGCCGACCGCGCCTTCGACGTGAACTCCTACGACCTGGACGACGGCAACCTGACCATCCGGTCGGGCAACCTGCTGGCGTACCAGCCCTCCCTCGCGCTGAAGCAGTCGATCGTGCCGGGTTTCCTCACGCTGATCGGAACCGGGAAGTTCGTCGCGGCGTCCAACGGTCCGGTGGTCTTCATGGAGCCGCCGCTGCGCGTGGACCCGCAGGCGCTCGTCGGCTGGGCGGACTGCCCGTCACCCTGCCACCATTACGACCACGGGTACATGTCCGGCGTGATCGGCGGCCTGCGCTCGCTGACCGGCATCGGCGGCACCTCGGGCGAGGAGCACCAGTTCGAGTTCGTGGGGGCCGGGACGGTGCTGATGCAGTCCTCGGAGGCGCTGATGGCCGAGCAGTCGGTCGGGGTGGTCGGCACCGAGCCGGGCATCCCGGGGGCCATGCCGGGGCACGGCGGCGGGCACGGGCAGCAGGGACCGCTGGGGCAGCTGGGCGTCCGGATGCCGGGGCAGCTGGGTGACATCCAGCGGCGCCTCGGATTGTGATCTTCGGCTTTCCCTACTTTGTACGTCATTCAACTTCTTAGGTAGAGTTCACTCATGGAGACCATGGAGACCGAGACGGCCGTACGCTGGCTCACCGATGCCGAGCAGTGCACCTGGCGGATCCACCTGGACGTCAGCAGACTCCTGATGCACCAGCTGGAAAAGGATCTCCAGCCCTTCGGGCTCACCAACAACGACTACGAGATCCTCGTGAACCTCTCGGAGTCGGCGGACCACCGGATGCGGATGAGCGACCTCGCGACGTCGACGTTGCAGTCCAAGAGCCGGCTGTCCCACCAGATCACCCGGATGGAAACGGCCGGCCTGGTCGTCCGCGTGAACTGCGAGTCCGACCGACGGGGGCTGTACGCCGTCCTGACCGACGAGGGCATGGAGCTCATGCGGAAGGTCGCCCCGCACCACGTGGCGTCCGTCCGCCGGCACTTCATCGACCTGCTGCCGCCGGAGGCCCTGGCGGCGCTGCGGACCTCGCTGGAGCCGGTCGCGGACCACCTGCGCGGCCAGCGCGGCAAGGGCTGACTCACCGGCGCCTCCCCACCCCTTCCCCAAGGGTCGCAAGGGCCGCTTCCGGCCCTCGCGCATCGCGCGTAGACCCGCCGCCCAAGGCACGAACGCGACGGAGCCCCGCCCCCGGCAGGGGGTGGGGCTCCGTCGCGTTCGGCTCGGCCCGCGGTCAGGCGTTGGGGCGCTTTCCGTGGTTGGCCTTCTTCTTCTTGCGTGCTCGCTTCTTGTTGCCGCGCTTCGCCATGACGCCACTCCCTTTACCGGGGCTCGAATAGGGGCATTCCGGGCGTTCGCCAGTCTACGGTCGGCCCGCCCGGCCCGCATCGGCCCCGGCCCGGGTCTCAGCCCTCCGTCAGCGTCGCCAGCAGCGCGTCCGCGGCGGCGTACGGGTCCAGCTCACCCTGGGCCACCCGGGTGGCGAGGGCCCCCAGGTGGGCGTCCCCGTGCACGTCCGCCATCCGCGTCCGCAGCGAGGTCACCGCGATGGTCTCCACCTCGCGCGCGGCCCGGGCCGTACGGCGCTCGGCCAGCACCCCGCGCTCGTCCATCCAGGCGCGGTGCTTCTCCAGGGCCTCGACCAGCTCGTCGATGCCCTGGCCGCGGGCCGCGACCGTCTTGACGATCGGCGGCCGCCAGTCCCCGGCGCCCCGCGCCTCCCCCAGGCCCAGCATGTGGTTGAGCTCCCGGGCGGTGGCGTCGGCGCCGTCCCGGTCGGCCTTGTTGACCACGTACACGTCGCCGATCTCCAGGATGCCCGCCTTCGCGGCCTGGATGCCGTCGCCCATGCCCGGGGCCAGCAGCACCACCGAGGTGTCGGCCTGCGAGGCGATCTCCACCTCCGACTGCCCGACGCCGACCGTCTCGACGAGGATCACGTCGCAGCCGGCCGCGTCCAGCACCCGGATGGCCTGCGGGGCGGCCCAGGCGAGGCCGCCCAGGTGCCCGCGGGTGGCCATGGAGCGGATGTAGACGCCCGGGTCGGAGGCGTGCTCCGACATCCGCACCCGGTCGCCGAGCAGCGCACCGCCGGAGAACGGCGAGGACGGGTCGACGGCGAGCACGCCGACCCGCTTGCCGGCCTTGCGGTACGCGCTGACCAGCGCCGAGGTCGAGGTGGACTTGCCGACGCCCGGGGAGCCGGTCAGGCCCACCACGTACGCCCCGCCCGTCAGCGGGGCCAGGGCCGCCATCACCTCGCGCAGCTGCGGGGACGCCCCCTCGACCAGCGAGATCAGCCGGGCCACCGCTCTCGGCCGGCCTTCACGCGCCTGGGCCACCAGCTGGGGGACGTCCACCGTCATGAGTGCTGCGCTCCTGGGTTCTCGCTGTGGGTGCGGATGCGGGGTGCCGGCGGCTCAGGCCTTGGGGACCCGGACGATCAGGGCGTCGCCCTGGCCGCCGCCGCCGCACAGGGCGGCCGCGCCGACGCCGCCGCCGCGGCGCTTGAGCTCCAGCGCCAGGTGCAGGACCACGCGGGCGCCGGACATGCCGATCGGGTGGCCCAGGGCAATGGCGCCACCGTTGACGTTCACCCTTTCCGGGGTCACGCCGAGGTCCTTCATTGACTGGACGGCGACCGCGGCGAAGGCCTCGTTGATCTCGATGAGGTCCAGGTCGGAGACCTCCAGGCCCTCCTTCTTCAAGGCGTGCAGGATCGCGTTCGACGGCTGGGACTGCAGGGAGTTGTCCGGGCCGGCCACGTTGCCGTGGGCGCCGATCTCGGCGATCCACTCCAGGCCCAGCTCCTCGGCCTTGGCCTTGCTCATCACGACGACGGCGGCGGCGCCGTCGGAGATCTGCGAGGAGGTGCCCGCGGTGATCGTGCCGTCCTTGGCGAAGGCGGGGCGCAGCTTGCCCAGGGACTCGACCGTGGTCTCGGGGCGGACGCCCTCGTCGACGGAGAAGACGACCGGCTCGCCCTTGCGCTGCGGGATCTCGATCGGGGTGATCTCGGCCTCGAAGATGCCGTTCTTCTGGGCGGCGGCGGCGCGCTGGTGGGAGCCGGCGGCGAACTCGTCCTGCGGGGCGCGCTCGATGCCCAGGCGGGTGTTGTGCTTCTCGGTGGACTCGCCCATGGCGATGTTCTCGAAGGCGTCGGTCAGGCCGTCGTAGGCCATGGCGTCGAGCATCTCGATGGCGCCGTACCTGTAGCCCTCGCGGGACTTCGGCAGCAGGTGCGGGGCGTTGGTCATCGACTCCTGGCCGCCCGCGACCACGATCTCGAACTCCCCGGCGCGGATGAGCTGGTCCGCCAGGGCGATCGCGTCGAGGCCGGAGAGGCAGACCTTGTTGATGGTCAGCGCGGGCACGTTCATGGGGATGCCGGCCTTGACGGCGGCCTGGCGGGCGGGGATCTGGCCCGCGCCGGCCTGGAGCACCTGGCCCATGATCACGTACTGCACCTGGTCGCCGGAGATGCCGGCGCGCTCCAGGGCGGACTTGATGGCGAAGCCGCCGAGGTCGGCGCCCGAGAAGGACTTCAGCGAGCCGAGCAGCCGCCCCATGGGCGTGCGGGCCCCGGCGACGATCACGGACGTGGTGTTGTTCGTTCCGGACATGGAGCACAGCCCCTTGAGGATGAGGAGTGAACGAGGGTTTACCCGAATGTACTGAGCGGTACCCGCGTCGTCACCGGGCAGTGGGTGTGATCGCTGGCACGTTGCGTGACCGGCCTCCTCGGCGGTGCACTGGTCCCATGCTGACAAGAATCGACCACATCGGGATCGCCTGCTTCGACCTGGACAAGACCGTCGAGTTCTACCGTGCCACGTACGGGTTCGAGGTGTTCCACACCGAGGTCAACGAGGAGCAGGGCGTCCGCGAGGCCATGCTCAAGATCAACGAGACCTCCGACGGCGGCGCCTCCTACCTCCAGCTCCTCGAGCCCACCCGCGAGGACTCCGCGGTCGGCAAGTGGCTGGCCAAGAACGGCGAGGGCGTGCACCACATCGCCTTCGGCACCGAGGACGTCCGCGGCGACTCCGAGGCCATCCGCGGCAAGGGCGTCCGGGTCCTGTACGACGAGCCCCGCACCGGCTCGATGGGCTCCTCGATCACCTTCCTGCACCCCAAGGACTGCCACGGCGTCCTCACCGAACTGGTCACCTCCAACCCGCAGCACTGATGTCCCGATTCCCCGGCCGGTAGAGTGGCCATGGCTCGGCCGGGGTTCGGTGCTTCAGACGGGGTCGGGGCCTGTGACCCCTGCCCCGGCATCTGACACCATTCCCCCGGGGGCGCCGTTCAGCGGGCGGACGGTGCTCATTGGGAGTGAGCTTGCGACCAGGGGACGGATGGGACCGCGCTGTGCGGGGCTACGAAAGCCAGGAGAGCCTTCAGGCTGAGGCCGATCATCTCTCGCTCTTCGAAGCGGAGATGGAGCGGCTGAAGAAGGAGCGCGGCAAAGCCGTCCAGCACGCCGAGGACCTCGGCTACCAGGTCGAGGTGTTGCGCGCCAAGCTGCACGAGGTGCGGCGCGCGCTCGCGTCCCGCCCCGCCTACGACAGCCAGGACCTCGGCTACCAGGCCGAGCGGCTGCTGCGCGACGCCCAGGTCCAGGCCGACCAGATGCGTTCGGACGCCGAGCGCGAGCTGCGCGACGCCCGGGCGCAGACCCAGCGCATCCTGCAGGAGCACGCCGAGCACCAGGCGCGCCTGCAGGCCGAGCTGCACGCCGAGGCCGTCAACCGCCGCCAGCGGCTGGACCAGGAGCTCAACGAGCGCCGCCAGACCGTCGAGGCGCACGTCAACGAGAACGTCGCCTGGGCCGAGCAGCTGCGCGCCCGTACCGAGTCCCAGGCCCGCCGGCTCATGGACGAGTCCCGCGCCGAGGCCGAGCAGTCCCTGAACGCCGCCCGCGCCGAGGCCGCCCGGGTCGCCGAGGAGACCCGGCGCCGGCTGGCCGCGGACGCCGAGGCCGCCCGCGCCGAGGCCGAGGCCACGCTGCTGCGTGCCCGCAAGGAGGCGGAGCGGCTGCTGACCGCCGCGTCCTCGCAGGCCCAGGAGGCCACCGAGCACGCGGAGCGGCTGCGTTCGACGACGACCGCCGAGGCCGAGCAGACCCGGCAGCAGACCCTGGACCTCGGCCGGGTGGCCGAGCAGCGCGTGCAGGAGGCCGACGGGGCCCTGCGCGAGGCCCGCGCCGAGGCCGAGCGGCTCCTCGCGGACGCCAAGGAGAGCGCCGCCCGGCAGCTCGCCTCGGCCGAGTCCGTCAACGAGCAGCGCACCCGCACCGCGAAGGAGCAGGTGGCCCGGCTCGTCGGAGAGGCGACCAAGGAGGCCGAGGCCCTCAAGGCGGAGGCCGAGCAGGTCCTCGCCGACGCCCGCGCCGACGTCGAGCGCCAGCGCGCCGAGGCCGCCGAGCAGGCCCGCGCCGCGGCGGCCGAGGACACGGCCGCCCAGATGGCCAAGGCCGCCCGCACGGCCGAGGAGATGCTCACCAAGGCCACGCAGAACGCGCAGGCCACCACCCGCGCCGCCTCGGAGGAGGCCGAGCGGATCCGCCGCGAGGCGGAGGCCGAGGCCGAGCGGCTGCGCGCCCAGGCGGCGAACGCAGCCGCCGAGCTCAAGGGCGCCGCGAAGGACGACACCGAGGAGTACCGGGCCCGTACGGTCGAACTCCAGGAGGAGGCGCGGCGGCTGCGCGGCGAGGCCGAGCAGCTGCGCGCGGAGGCCGTCGCCGAGGGCGAGCGGATCCGCGGCGAGGCCCGCCGCGAGGCGGTCCAGCAGATCGAGGAGGCGGCCAAGACCGCCGAGGAGCTCCTGGGCAAGGCCAAGGCGGACGCCGACGAGCTGCGCTCCGGCGCGACCGCCGAGAGCGAGCGGGTCCGCGCCGAGGCCGTGGAGCGGGCCACCACCCTGCGCCGGCAGGCCGAGGAGACCCTTGAGCGGACCCGCGCCGAGGCCGAGCGGCTGCGCGCCGAGGCCGACGAGCAGGCCGAGGCCGTACGCGCCGAGGCCGAGGCCGCGGCCCGCGCCCGCCGCGAGGAGACCGAGCAGGCGCTGTCGGCGAAGCGGACCGAGGCCGAGGAGGAGCTCTCCCGCCTGCACGCGGAGGCCGAGACCCGGCTGGCGACGGCCGAGCAGACGCTGCGCGACGCCCGCGGGGCGGCGGAGAACATCCGCCGGGAGACCACCGAGGAGGCCGACCGCCTGCGCGCCGAGTCGGCGGAGCGGATCCGCGCCCTGCAGGCCCAGTCGGAGGCGGAGGCCGACCAGCTGCGCACCGACGCGGCGCAGGACGCCGGCCGGGTCCGCGCCGAGGCCGAGCAGGTGGCCGTACGGCTGCGCAGCGAGGCCGAGACCGAGGCCGAGCGGGTGCGCTCGGAGGCCCAGGAGACCGCGGACCGGCTGCGCGCGGAGGCGAAGGCCGCCGCCGAGCGGGTCGCCGAGGAGGCCGCCGAGGCGCTGGCCGCTGCGCAGGAGGAGGCCGCCCGGCGCCGCCGCGAGGCCGAGGAGACCCTCGCGTCGGCCCGGACCGACGCGGACAGCGAGCGCGCGCAGGCCCGCGAGCAGAGCGAGGAACTGCTGGCCGCGGCCCGCAAGCGCTCGGAGGAGGCGCAGGCCGAGGCGGCCCGCCTGACCGAGGAGGCGGAGGCCCGCGCGGCGGAGCTGGTGTCGGCGGCCGAGGCCACCGCCCAGCAGGTGCGCGAGTCGGTGGCCGGGCTGCACGAGCAGGCCGAGGAGGAGATCGCCGGGCTGCGCAGCGCCGCCGAGCACGCGGCGGAGCGTACCCGGACCGAGGCGGAGGAGGAGGCCGCGCGCGTCCGCTCCGACGCCTACGACGAGCGCGAGCGGGCCACCGAGGACGCCAACCGCATCCGCAGCGAGGCCCGTACGGAGACCGACGCGGCCAAGGCGCTGGCCGAGCGCACCGTCGCCGACGCGATCGCCGAGGCGGAGCAGCTGCGCAGCGACACGGCCGAGTACGCCCAGCGGGTGCGTACGGAGGCAACGGACGCGCTGGCGGCGGCCGAGCGGGACGCCGCCCGTACCCGGGCCGACGCCCGCGAGGACGCGAACCGGATCCGCGGCGAGGCCGGGGAGTCCCTGGAGGCCTCGCGCGCCGAGGGCGCCCGGATCGTCGCCGACGCCACGGCGGAGGCCGAGCGGATCACCGAGGAGACCCGCGCGGC
Source organism: Streptomyces sp. NPDC032472 (assembly GCF_040636955.1). Lineage (NCBI taxonomy): Bacteria > Bacillati > Actinomycetota > Actinomycetes > Kitasatosporales > Streptomycetaceae > Streptomyces > Streptomyces sp. NPDC032472. Next base: position 10,304 of record NZ_JBEZVK010000001.1, on the reverse strand, counting down.
CAACGAGGCGACCGTCGCCGAGGCCACCGCCGAGGCGGAGCGGCTCACCACGGAGGCCGCGGAGGCGGCGGAGGCGGCCCGCGCCGAGGCGGCGGACACGCTGGACGAGGCGCGTGCGGAGGCCAACCGGCTGCGCACGGAGGCCGCGGAGCAGGCGGACCGGCTCATCACCGAGGCCGCGTCCGAGGCGGAGCGGCTCACCGAGGAGACCCGCGCCGAGACCGAGGCCACGCTGGAGGCGGCCGAGGCGAAGGCGGACAAGCTCACCCGGCAGGCCGCGGACACGATGGCCGCGGCGGAGCGGGATGCCGCCCGGGTGCTGGTCGACGCCCGCAACGAGGGCGACCGACTGGTCGACGAGGTGCGTGCGGCCAACGAGCTGACGGTCGGCGAGGCGGCCGAGGAGGCCGAGCGGCTGCGCGCCGAGGCGGCGCAGGTCCTGGACGACGCCCGCGCGGAGGGCGGCCGGATCATCGGCGAGGCCACCGCGGAGGCGGACCGGGTCACGGCCGCGGCGGCCGAGACGCTGGAGAGCGCCGAGCGGGAGTCCGAGCAGACGCTGGACGAGGCGCGCGCGGAGGCCAACCGGCTGCGCACGGAGGCCGCGGAGCAGGCGGACCGGCTCATCACCGAGGCCGCGTCCGAGGCGGACAAGCTCACGGCGCAGACGCGCCGGGACAACGAGCGCACGGTCGGCGAGGCCGCAGCGGAGGCGGAGCGGCTGCGCGCGGAGGCGTCGGAGGCGCTGTCCTCGGCGCAGGAGCACGCCGCCCGCACGCGCTCGGAGGCCGAGCGGGTCAAGGCGGAGGCCGAGGCCGAGGCCGAGCGCACCCGTACGGAGGCGCGCGAGGAGTCCGAGCGGCTGCTGGACGAGGCGCGCGAGGAGGCCGGCAAGCGGCGTACCGAGGCGGCGGAGCAGGTGGACCTGCTGATCACCGAGGCCGCGGCCGAGGCCGACAAGCTGACCTCCGACGCGCAGGCGAAGGCGCTCGCCGCGACGACGGCCGCCGAGGAGCAGGCCGACCAGATGGTCGACGCCGCCCGCAGGGAGGCGGCGCGGATCGCCACCGAGGCGACGGTCGAGGGCAACTCCCTGGTGGAGAAGGCCCGTACGGACGCCGACGAGCTGCTGGTCGGCGCGCGCACGGACGCCGCCGCCATAAGGGAGCGGGCGGAGGAGCTGCGCTCCCGCGTCGAGAGCGAGATCGAGGAGCTGCACGAGCGCGCCCGCCGAGAGACGGCCGAGCAGATGAAGTCGGCCGGTGAGCGCGTGGACAAGCTCGTGCGGGCGGCGACCGAGCAGAGCGTGGAGGCCGAGAACAAGGCCAAGACCCTGGTGTCGGACGCGAGCAGTGAGGCGAGCAAGGTGCGCATCGCGGCGGTCCGCAAGGCGGAGACGCTGCTGAAGGAGGCGGAGCAGAAGAAGGCCGAGCTGTCGCGGCAGGCGGAGGCCGTGCTGGAGCAGGCGAAGGCCGAGGCGGAGCGGCTCGTGGAGGAGGGCCGGCGCGAGCTGGAGGTGCTGGTGCGTCGCCGCGAGGACATCCAGGCGGAGATCTCCCGTGTCCAGGACGTGCTTGAGGCGTTGGAATCATTCGAGGCGCCCTCGGGCGGAAAGTCCTCGGTCGGCAGTCAGGGCGCTGGGGGCGTGAAGGCCGGAGCTGCTGCGGGGTCCACTCGTTCGGGTGGCAAGTCGTCGGACGGCTAGTCGGTCCTCGGATTGTGTGCACCTGATGAAGGTTCATCCGAACGAGTGACATGCATTCTGTCGCCTTGCCACTCAAATGGGGTGTCATTGTCCAGATCAAACGCGGATTGACTCGATGACACGCCGCTCGGGCGCCTAGGATTCCCCTAACACCTCACGTAGCACCTCATCGGTCTCACTTCGACAGGAACCCCATGAGCGACACTTCCTCCCCCTTCGGCTTCGAGCTCGTGCGGCGTGGTTACGACCGCGGTCAGGTGGACGACCGCATTACCAAGCTGGTCTCCGACCGCGACAGCGCCCTCGGACGTATCAACGCCCTGGAAAAGCGGATCGAGGAACTGCACCTCGAGACGCAGAATGCCCAGGCCCAGGTGAGCGACGCCGAGCCGTCGTACGCGGGCCTCGGCGCCCGGGTCGAGAAGATCCTGCGGCTCGCGGAGGAGGAGGCGAAGGACCTGCGCGAGGAGGCCCGTCGCGCGGCCGAGCAGCACCGCGAGCTGGCCGAGTCGGCCGCCCAGCAGGTGCGCAACGACGCCGAGTCGTTCGCGGCGGACCGCAAGTCGAAGGCGGAAGACGAGGGCGTCCGCATCGTCGAGAAGGCCAAGGGCGACGCGGCCACCCTGCGCGCCGAGGCCCAGAAGGACGCGCAGTCGAAGCGCGAGGAGGCCGACGCCCTCTTCGAGGAGACCCGCGCCAAGGCCGCCCAGGCCGCCGCGGACTTCGAGACCAACCTGGCCAAGCGCCGCGAGCAGTCCGAGCGCGACCTGGCCTCGCGTCAGGCCAAGGCGGAGAAGCGCCTCGCCGAGATCGAGCACCGCGCCGAGCAGCTGCGCCTGGAGGCCGAGAAGCTGCGTACGGACGCCGAGCGCCGGGCCCGCCAGACGGTGGAGACCGCGCAGCGCCAGGCCGAGGACATCGTGGCCGACGCCAACGCCAAGGCGGACCGCATCCGCAGCGAGTCCGAGCGCGAGCTCGCGGCGCTGACCAACCGCCGCGACTCCATCAACGCCCAGCTGACCAACGTCCGCGAGATGCTGGCGACGCTGACCGGTGCGGCCGTGGCCGCCGCCGGCTCCCCGATGGACGACGAGCCGGTCTCCCGCGGGGTCCCGGCCCAGCAGAGCCGCTGACGCGAGGGGTACGACGCCCGCCGCGGCCCGCGTCTACTACAGCGCGCCGTCCACCGGCGGTTGACCCGCCGTCTACTCGCCGGTAGCGAAACGTCATGCCCGAGGGCCTTATGTCACCTTTTCGAGGTGGCGTGGGGCCCTCGGGCGTTCTAGCGTGAGCCCATGATCGAGCTTGAGGGCCTTACGAAACGATTCGGCGCGAAGACCGCCGTGGACCACCTCAGCTTCCAGGTCAGACCGGGGGTGGTGACCGGCTTCCTCGGCCCCAACGGGGCGGGCAAGTCGACGACCATGCGCATGATGCTCGACCTCGACAACCCCACCAGCGGGACGGTCAGGATCGACGGCAAGCACTACCGGGACCTGTCGGAGCCGTTGAAGCACATCGGTGCGCTGCTGGACGCGAAGGCCATGCACGGCGGCCGGAGCGCCTACAACAACCTTCTCTGCCTCGCCCATTCGAACCGGATCCCGAAGAGCCGCGTCGACCAGGTCCTTGATCTTGTCGGCCTGACGCCGGTGGCGAAGAAGAAGGCGAAAGGATTTTCGCTGGGCATGGGGCAGCGGCTGGGAATCGCCGCCGCGCTCCTCGGCGACCCGGAGATCCTGATGTTCGACGAGCCCGTCAATGGTCTGGACCCGGAGGGAATTCTCTGGATCCGCAATCTGATGAAGGGCCTCGCGTCGGAGGGGCGGACGATCTTCGTCTCGTCGCACCTCATGAGTGAAATGTCGCTGACCGCGGACCATTTGATCGTGATCGGCCAAGGAAAGCTTCTGGCCGACATGCCGATGGCCGAATTCATTCACCAGAACTCGCGCAGTTTCGTCCGGCTGCGCTCGCCCCAGCAGGAGCGGCTCAAGGACGTCCTGCACGACGCCGGCATCCACGCCGTCAGCGTTCCGGCCACCGGCACTCTGGAGATCGACGGGGTGTCCCCCGAAACCCTCGGCGAACTGGCCGCCGAACACCGGATCGTGCTGCACGAACTCAGCCCGCAGCGGGCTTCACTGGAGGAAGCGTTCATGCGCATGACGGCGGACTCGGTCGAGTACCACGCCCACGCGCCGGGAGCCCCGGGCCAGGTGCCCGCCCCCGGCATGGCCGCCGACAACCCGGGCCGGCCGGCCGACGTCCCCGCGTGGGGCGCCGGCTTCGAAGCGGACCGGAAGGGCGGGAAGTGACCATGGCCTTCTCCGCCGTCCTCCGGTCCGAGTGGACCAAGATCCGTACGGTCGCCTCGACCAGCTGGACCCTCGGCACCGCGCTCGCGGTCACCGTCGCCATGGGCGCCGGGCTGTGCGCCGCGGTCAACGCCACCTTCGAGAACATGCCCGCGGCCCAGCAGGCCACCTTCGACTCCACCCAGATGAGCTTCTCCGGGATGATGCTGGGCCAGCTGGCGATCCTCGTCTTCGGTGCGATGGTCGTCGGCTCCGAATACGGCTCGGGCATGATCCGCACCTCGCTCGCCGCCGTGCCCCGCCGCGAGAGCCTGCTGCTCGGCAAGGTCACCGTGGCCACCGGCCTGGCCCTGGTGGTCGGCCTGGCCACCGCCTTCCTGTCCTTCTTCCTCGGGCAGGCGCTCCTCGGCGACCACGGCATCGGGCTCGGCGAGGAGAACGTGATGCGGGCCGTGGTCGGCGCCGGGCTGTACATGGCGCTGCTCGCCCTGTTCTCCATCGGCGTCTCGATGATGCTGCGGAACTCGGCGGCCTCGATCTGCATCCTGATCGCGTTCGTCCTGATCGTGCCCATCGTCCTCAGCGTGATCGACGCGACCCGGAAGGTCGCCTACTACCTGCCCAGTCAGGCGGGCTCCGCGATCATGCAGACCATGCCCGACGCGGATGCCCCGTACAGCCCGTGGGGCGGCTTCGGGATCATGTGCCTGTGGGCACTCGCCGCGGTCCTCGGCGGCTACCTGGTACTGAAGAAGCGCGACGCCTGACGCGGTCGCGGCCACGCTGCGGCCGCGACCGCGCCGCGGGATCGCTGCGGGATCGCTGCGGGACCGGCTGTGGGATCGGCTGTGGGATCCGTCTCAGGACGGACCCGCCGCGAGGATCCGCCGCAGGACGGACGCCGCCCGTACTACGGGGGATCCCCGGGTCGGTATCAGGGGCAGCTCAGGGATCCGGCCCGGGGTGGAACCGGCGGCTCCTCGATATCCTCTTAACCCTTACTCGGACGAAAGCCGTCCGTCGGGCAAGGGGCAGAGGAATGATCGAGGCAGTCGGCCTGACCAAGCGCTTCGGCGCCAAGACCGCGGTCGACCAGCTGTCCTTCCAGGTCAGGCCGGGTCACGTGACCGGGTTCCTGGGGCCCAACGGCTCCGGCAAGTCCACCACCATGCGCATGATCCTCGGCCTGGACCGGCCCACCTCCGGGCAGGTCACGATCAACGGCCTGCCCTTCCGGGAGCTGCCGAACGCCCAGCGGCACGTCGGCGCCCTGCTCGACGCCAAGGCCGTGCACGGCGGCCGCCGCGCCCGCACCCACCTGCTCTCCCTCGCCCAGCTCTCCGGCATCCCGGAGAAGCGGGTCGACGAGGTGCTGGCCGTGGTGGGCCTGCAGGACGTGGCCCGGCAGCGCGCCAAGGGCTTCTCGCTCGGCATGGGCCAGCGGCTCGGCATCGCCGCCGCCCTGCTCGGCGACCCCCAGGTGCTGCTGTTCGACGAGCCGGTCAACGGGCTCGACCCCGAGGGCATCCTCTGGGTCCGCAACCTCATGCGCCGGCTCGCCGCCGAGGGCCGCACCGTCTTCGTCTCCTCGCACCTGATGAGCGAGATGGCCCTGACCGCCGACCACCTGATCGTGATCGGCCGCGGCCGACTCCTCGCCGACATGGGCACCCAGGAGTTCATCGCGCACAACTCGGCCGGTTTCGCCCGGGTGCGCGCGGCCGACACGACGCGGGATGGCCTGAAGACGCTGGCCACGGCCCTGACCGGGGCGGGCGGCCGGGTCCTGCAGGAGCCCGACGGGGCCCTGCGGGTGACCGGCCTGGAGCTGCCGCGCATCTCCGACCTGGCCCACGGGGCCGGCGTACGGCTGTGGGAGCTCTCCCCGCACCGGGCCTCGCTGGAGGAGGCGTACATGCGGCTGACCCAGTCCGCCGTCGAGTACACCTCCACCGAGGACCCGCGGGCCGAGCTGTGGGAGCCGGACCCGCTGGCCCTGCCCGCCTGGGAGGACGAGCCCACCGTGCCGCAGGTCCCGCAGGACGGTTTCTTCGCTCCCCCGCCGCCCGGCGCGGGCGGCAAGCCCTTCCTGATGCCCGGCAGCCCCGGCGAGCTCGCCGGCACCGCCACGAACGCCCCCACGGACACCTGCAAGGACCCCCGATGACCGGCCCCACGACCGCCGCGGACCAGCCGAAGGCCTACAGCTCCCCGCTGCCCACGCCCCGGCCGCACCTCGGGCACGCCTTCGCCTCGGAGTGGACCAAGCTGGTCTCCGTGCGCTCCACCGTGTGGACGCTCGGCGCGCTCGTCCTGCTCGTCGTCGGCATCGGGCTGCTCGCGGTCGGCGAGACCAGCGCGGCCGACTACCGGGACGTGCCGCTCACCGCGCCGGCCCTGTTCGGGCTGCTGGTCGGCCTGGTCCCGGTGATGGTGCTCGGCGTCCTGACGATCACCTCGGAGTACGGCACGGGGTTGATCCGCACCACCTTCACCGCCGCCCCCGGCCGCTCCCGCGTGCTGACCGCGAAGTACCTCGTCTTCGCCGCCGCCGCCTTCGCGGCCGTCGCCGGCTCGGTCTCGGTGGTCGTCTTCGCCTCGTTCATCCTGCACGGCGACTGGGCCGAGCGGCAGAGCGCCGCCCAGTGGGCCCACGCCCTCGCCGGCTGCCTGTACGTCACCCTGCTCGGGGTGCTGGGCCTCGCGGTCGGCGCCATGCTGCGCCACTCCGCCGGGGCGATCGCCGTGATGCTGGGGCTGGTCACGCTGCCGCCGGTGACGGGCGGGATGCTGAGCATGTGGGAGACCATGGCCCCGGTCGGCCGCACGGTCCTGCAGTACAACGCACCGGTCGCCCTCATCCAGCTGTTCGGCATGCCCAACGGCGACACCTCGAACGTGCCGAGCAGCTGGTCCCAGATGCTGCTGCTCGTGCTGGTGACGAGCGCCGCGGTGGCCGGCTCGTACGTACTCGTGGAACGCCGCGACGTATAAGCGCCCGGGCCTAGTACCTGGGGGCGTTCCTGGACCGCTGCACCCGCGAGGTGCGGCGGTCCTTCGCGTTCCAGCAGGCCTTGTGCCAGTGCCGGCGGTCGTCCACGCCGCCGTACTCCGGCCAGGCCACGACGTGCGGGGTGCCGGAGGGGATCTCCTGGTCGCAGCCCGGGCAGCGGTAGCGCTTGCCCGCCGCGCTCGCGCCCGCGACGTGCCGGACCCTCCACTCCTCGCCCTGGTACTCCTCGGTGCGCTCCAGCCCGAACCGGTCGGTGCCCGACGCAGCAGAGCCCGCGGCCGGACGGTCGGCCGGATTCCCGCCGCCCCTGGGGCGGTTGTGGCGCGGTGACACGTATACCTCACGAAGGGGCGAACGGCAGTGGCTTTCCCCCAGACTACGCGCAGCGGGACCGGCAGCACGCAGGGTGTCCGGGGGGAGGACACGCGCGGATGACGACTGGCCTGACTATCCCAATAACTTTCCTGTCAGGCCGTGCCTTTGGCACGTGTCAAACGTTGTTGCCATCAGAAGAAGAACCGGTCCGCCTGGGGAGGCCGCGTCAGCCAACGAGGAGGCTAAGGCGATGCGCGTAGGAGCGTTTGTAGTGGCGGCCCAGTTCCCGGGGCAGGGGCAGGGGGAGGCACTGCACCGCGCGGTGCGGACGGCCGAGGTGGCGGAGGGGGCCGGGCTCGACTCCGTCTGGCTCGCCGAGCACCACTTCGTCCCGTACGGGGTGTGCCCCTCGGCGGTGACCCTGGCGGCCCTGGTGCTGGGCCGGACCCGGCGCCTTCGCGTGGGCACGGCCGTCAGCGTGCTGCCGAACACGCACCCGGTGGCCCTCGGCGAGCAGGCGGCGCTGCTGCACCTGACCTCCGGCGGCCGGTTCACCCTCGGGGTGGGCCGGGGCGGGCCCTGGGTCGACCTGGAGGTCTTCGGCGGCGGGCTGGACGCGTACGAGGCCGGCTTCCCGGAGGGACTGGACCTGCTGCGGCGCTGGCTGGCCGAGCCGCGGGTCGGGGCGGCCGGCGAGCGGTACGCCTTCCCCGAGGTGGCCGTCGTACCCCGCCCGTCGGAGGCGCTGGACGGGGACGGATCGGGGCCGGAAGTGATCGTCGCCTGCACCTCCCCCGCGTCCGTACGGCTGGCCGCGGAGCGGGGGCTGCCGATGCTGCTGGGCATGCACTGCGGGGACGAGGAGAAGGCGGAGATGGTCGCCCTGTACCGCCGCACCGCCGCGGCCGCCCGGCAGAACCCGTACGCCCCCCACGTGTCGGCCGGCGTCTGCCAGCTGGCGGACCGCACGGCCGACGCCCGCGAGACGCTGATGAAGGCACTGCCGGGCTGGCTGAAGCAGGGGCTGGACGCCCATGTCACGGTGGACGGGCGCGTCCGCTCGATGCGCGACCCCCACGCCTACACCGAGCTGCTGTGTGATCTGCACCCCGTGGGAACCCCGCGGCTGGCGGCGGACCGGCTGGCCGCCACCGCCGAGCGGACGGGGATCACCCGGTTCGCACTGCTCGCGGAAGGCTCCGGCGACCTCGCCGCGACCGAGGAGAACGTCCGGCGCCTGGGCGCCGAGGTGCTGCCGCGGCTCGGCTGAGCCTGGGCTGCCGCTCCGGTACCAGTGGCACCTCCCGCGATACGGGAGCGGCAGCGAAATACGGTCTTGCCTGCTTCTCGCCTGCTTCCTTGCTGCCCTGCCACGCCGGCGGGGCTAGCAGTCCCGCAGCTCCGGCGACTGGTTGAGCAGTTGGCCGCGGATCGAGGTGAACTTGGCCAGCCGGTCGTCCGCCGAGGCGTCCAGCGGGAACACCGCGACCCGGTGGCAGTTCTGGAAGGCCAGGCGCACCCCGAAGTGCCGCTGCAGCGCACCCCGTATCGCGTCACTCGCAAGAGCGCGCAGCAGCTGGCCGCGCGCCTGCTCGTCGGGCGGCGGCGTCTGGTTGTCGGCGAACTCGCCGCCGTCCACCTTCAGCTGTGCCACGAGCGAGCTGATCATCTCCCATGCGTAGGGCAGGGAGGTCCGGACGCAGTCGACGAAGGCGGCTTCGTCGACCTCGCCTCGCTCGGCCTGTTCGAGTAGGGCCGGTGAGACGTCGAGCGACATGGGTTCTCCTCTCGCGACCCCGGCCGTTTTGGGTTGCCGGAGTCTTACGGGCAGGGAAGGAGGCCGCGACGCTGCGTGCACGCTCGGCAACCTCCCGCTCACCACGGTAGGCGCCCGCTGGGTGCCGCACCAGGAGAATGCGCATACAACGCGCCATCGGCGAACGGGGCTTTCGGGGGCGAATCGCGTGGAGGGCCGTCGGTCGAGTAGCGTTGCCGACCATGCGTCTCGTCATTGCCCGCTGCTCCGTCGACTACGCGGGTCGGCTCACCGCCCATCTGCCCTCGGCACCCCGTCTGATCCTCGTGAAGGCCGACGGCAGTGTCTCGATCCACGCGGACGACCGGGCGTACAAACCGCTCAACTGGATGTCGCCTCCGTGCACCCTCAAGGAGGGTACGGGCGACCAGGAGGGCATCTGGACGGTCGTCAACAAGGCGGGCGAGAAGCTCATCATCACCATGGAGGAGGTCCTCCACGACTCCTCCCACGAGCTGGGCGTCGACCCCGGGCTGATCAAGGACGGTGTCGAGGCGCACCTCCAGGAGCTGCTGGCCGACCGCATCGACACCCTGGGCGAGGGCTACACGCTGATCCGGCGCGAGTACATGACGGCGATCGGCCCGGTGGACATCCTGTGCCGGGACGCCGGCGGCGCAACGGTGGCGGTGGAGATCAAGCGGCGGGGCGAGATCGACGGCGTGGAGCAGCTGACCCGCTACCTGGAGCTCCTGAACCGCGACCCGCACCTGGCGCCGGTCCGGGGCGTCTTCGCGGCCCAGGAGATCAAGCCGCAGGCCCGCGTCCTGGCCACCGACCGCGGCATGGAATGCGTGGTCCTGGACTACGACGCCCTCCGAGGCATCGAGGACGACAAACTCCGCCTCTTCTGACCCCCGCGCCCCGCCCGCGCCCGGAGCCGCGAGCCCGGCACCTCCAGCCCCGCCTAGGCCTGGGGGCCGGGGTCCGGCATTTCCAGCGCCCGCGCCTGAGGACGAGGGTCCGGCATTTCCAGCCTCACTCGCGCCTGAGGACGAGGGTCCGGCATTTCCAGCCACGCCGGCGTTTGAGGCGCGGGGTCCGGCATTTCCAGCCTCACTCGCGCCTGAGGACGAGGGTCCGGCATTTCCAGCCACGCCGGCGTTTGAGGCGCGGGGTCTGGGGCGGAGCCCCAGG